>JASHPP010000285.1 GCA_030038035.1 Trebonia sp. | reverse complement strand
GGCGGTGGCGGCCGGGATCGCGGAATTCGGCAAGATCGACATCCTCATCGCGAACGCCGGCATCTGGACCCTCGGCTCGTTCTGGGAGCTCACCGACGACCAGTGGGAGGAGATGATCGCCGTCAACCTCACCGGCGTGTGGAAGTCCGCCAAGGCTGTTGCCCCGCACATGATCGAGCGGCGCCGCGGCTCGATCGTGCTGATCGCGTCGGTCAACGGCCTTGAGGCCGGGCAGTACACCGCGCATTACGTGGCCGCCAAGCACGGCGTCATCGGGCTGATGAAGAACATCGCGCTGGAACTGGCCCCGTACGGCATCCGCTGCAACGCCATCAGCCCCGGCGCGATCAAGACGCCGATGACCAGCCATCAGGGCGCGCTTGACATGTTCGCCGGGCACCCTGGCGGCACCGAGGACGACATGACCGAGGCCGGCCACCACTACACCCTGCTGCGGGGCGCATCGTTCCTGGATCCCCAGGTGATCGCCGACACCGCGCTCTACCTCAACTCCGATCTGGCAGCGAGCGTGACCGGCGTGACGATCCCGGTAGACGCGGGCCACATGACCCTATCTGGCTATAACCCGGCGTCGACCAGGTAACTCGGGGCGGGGTTTGACGGCGTACCGCTGTTCGGCCTCGCGCACCTGGGGCAGCCCGATGAAATCGAGGAATTCCGCGAACGTGGGCAGTTCGCTCATCGCCTGCGCGGGTGTGCCCGCCCGGGCAATCTCGTGCAGTATCCGCCGCATGGCCCCGGTAGCCGCGAGCAATGTGCTGATGGGGAAGATGACGATCCGGTATCCCAGCTCCGCCAGCCGGTCCAGGCTGATCGGCGGCGTCTTGCCCCCCTCCGCCCAGTTGAAAAGCAGGGGCACCCCGGGAAAGGTTCGTGCCGCCTCCTCGGCTTCTGCCTCGCTGGTCAGGGCCTCGATGAACAGCGCGTCGGCCCCGGCCTCGCGGTACACCCGAGCGCGCTCCAGGGAGCGCTCCAGGCCTTCCACCGCCCGCGCGTCGGTCCGGGCGATGATCACGAACTCCGGCTGCGTGCGGGCCTCGGCTGCCGCCCGGACCTTTTCTGCCATCTCCTCGGCCGGGATGACCAGCTTGCCGTCCATGTGGCCGCACTTCTTCGGGGCCACCTGGTCCTCGATGTGGATCCCGGCGACCCCGGCCGCCTCGTAGGCCCCGACGGTGCGGATCACGTTGAGCGGGTTGCCGTAGCCGGTGTCCGCGTCGGCGATGACGGGGATGTCCACGCATGCCGCGATCCGCCCGGCGTTGCCTGCCATCTCGGTCATGGTCAGCAGGCCCACGTCCGGACGCCCGATGAGGGCCGCCGAGGTCCCGAACCCGGTCATGTACACCGCGGGGAACCCGGCCTCCTCCACCAGCCGGGCCGACAGCGGATCGAACGCACCGGGCGCCACGATGAGCTGGCCGGACTCAAGCAGCGCCCGCAGCCGCGCCGGGCCGCCCGGCCGCCGGGTGAGACGGGACGTCACCAGCCGTCCCGCGCTGGCCAGTCCCTGGTCATGTCCGTGCGCCCGGTGCCCAGGCCTAGCGGGACATTTCGGCGACGCCCTGGGCCACCGCGCAGGGTGCGCACAGCGGCATGTCCGCCTCGGCCACTCGCCTGGTCAGCACGGCGTGGCCGTCGCACACGTCCTTGTCCTGCGGATGCGCCGTGGCGCACGGGCACCGGCAGAGACCCCAGTTCCCGGCAAGCGCCGTGCGGGCGGCTTCCAGTGCGTCGCGGAGGGCCGGATCGAGCTTGTCAAAAGCCTCGGCCGTCGCTGCCGACACGTCCTTGCGCCACTGGCCCAGCGCGGCAGCGGCCGCCCGCCAGGCCGCGGCGAACTGGCGTGCCGGGTTGTCCGGGTAACCCGCCATGACCGCATTTTCTCACCTGATCGCGACGGTGACCAGCACCCCAGGTCATCGGCGTGCGGAGTCGGACGGAGACGGAGTACAGCATAGGGGGTTTCGTTATGGCGAAAGTTCCGGGAACGTGCAGGTACTCGGAGCGTCGACGTGGCCGAAGGCTAGCCAGGTGGCGGTGAACTGGGTTTTGTTACCCGCGATGGGTTCGGGCTTGGCAAGCTCCGCGATAGGCTTCACGCATGTCCACATTGTGATGAGTTTTGCCACCTTCAGGCTGCCGATGCCGCGCAGCGAGAGACCGGGAGCCTCGGCTTCAACGCCAGTGAAGACAGTCGTCGCGTCAGCGAGAAGCGGCCGCTTACGCCGGGGGCGGGAGGGACGGGCCTTGCAGGAGGGCGCCGCCGTCGATCGGGTACACGCCGCCTGTCATGAAGCTCCCGGCCTTGGACGCGAGCAGCAGGGCCAGGCCGCGGATCTCGGCCGGGTCGCCCATCCGGCCGAGCGGGATGACCGAGTTCCACCGCGCTTCGGCCTCTGGCGGCATCGGGCCGCCGCCGCCCAGGTTCGTCTTGAACGGCCCTGGCGCGATCGCGTTGACCCGCACGTTCCAGCGCGCCAGGTCATGCGCGGCCTGCTTCATGAAGTTGATCACGCCGGCCTTGGCCACCGTGTAGGAGTACGGGGTGAAGGGGTCGTTGCGGACGCCCGCGGTCGACGCGGTGACGATGATGCTGCCGGACCGCTGGCGTTTCATCGGAGCCGCCGCGGCCCGGATCGTGTGCACCACGCCGTGCAGGTTCACGTCGATCAGCCCGTAGTAGTCGTCCATGTCGAACTCATCGATCGTGCCCTCGGCCAGCAGCGGCGGGCGGCCGCGTGCCACGCCCGCGTTGGCGAACGCGATGTCGATGCGACCGTGTTCGGCGACGATGTCGTCGGCGAGCGCCTGCACGGCGGCCGCGTCGCTGACGTCAAGCGGCGCCGCCGTGACGGCCGCGCCCGCGGGGTCCCTGAGCGACGTGACCGCCTTCTCCAGGCGTTCGGCGTTCCAGTCGGCGACGACCACGGCCGCGCCGCAATCGGCCAGGACCGACGCGAACGCGTAACCGAGCCCAGACGCTCCCCCGGTGACCAGCGCAACCTGGTTCCGCACGTCGAACAGGCTGGCCAGGAAGGCGCCGACCCCGCCGGCCTCGCCGGTACGGTGGCCGGCGGGCTCGGGGCTCACGCATGCCTCCGCGGCGGCCGCGACAAAGGGGCACGTCTCAGGCGGACCGCCTCCTCTTGAAGATGCGGTCGCGCGTCACCTTCGGCATCGTGACCGCCACGACCAGTGCGGCGCCGTAGAAGATCTGCTGGATGTAGCTCTGCTTGCCGAGCAGCTCAAGTCCCGCCGTACCCGTCGCCAGGAAGTAGACCGCCACGAAGGCGCCGAGCGCGTTGATGCGGCCTGGCCTGATCGCGGTCGCCCCGAGGAAGACCGCCGCGTAGGCCGGGAGGATCAGGGCGCTGCCTGCCGTCGGGTCGACCCCCCCGTTGGTGCCCGCGTAGGCGATCCCGGCGATCCCTGCGATGCCCGCCGCGAGGATGAAGGCCCAGGACCGCATGCGGTTTACCCGCACGCCGGTCAGCCGCGCCACCTCGCGCGACTGCCCGATCACGAGGGCCTTCTGCCCGGCAGGCGTGAAGCTGAGCACGTACCAGACGACGAGGAAGATAGCCAGACCGTAGTAGAACTCCAGCGGAATCGACAGGAAGTCGTTGCCGTAGATCCAGTTGGACAGGTTTGTCGAGACGATCCCGACAGTGTTGGCCCCGGAGATGATGTAGATGACTCCCGACACGATCGTCATCGTGCCGAGCGTCACGATGAACGGGTCGTTGTCGAAGTACACGACGAAGAAGACGTTGACCAGGCCGACCACAAGCGCCACGCCGATCCCCGCCAGGCAGGCAAGGCCCACATTCCATCCGTCGTTCACGTTGAGCACGGCCACGGTCATCGCGGACAGGCCAAGCGACGCGCCAAGCGACAGGTCGACGAAGTCGCCCATGATGGTCGGCAGCAGCACGGCCACCACGAGGATGAACAGCACCGCCTGGGAGCCGAGGATGTTGGAAAGATTGCCCATCGACAGGAACGTCGAGGGGATATACAGCCCGAACCCGAGGACCATGGCGGCGAAGACGATGAGGATCCCGTACCGCTGGAGTCCCAGGCGCCGGCCCACCGAGGGCCGAGCCTGCGCTGCCTGCTCCTGCTGACGGCCGGTTTCGGTTTCGACGGGAGCGGCTCCCTGTGGGGCGCTCATCTGACCTCTCTTCCGTGTTGGCCCAGACCAGCCGGACTCTCCTGTTGGCCCGAGTCAGCCGGCCTGGTCTGCCGCAGGGCTGCGGCGGTGATTGTGTCGTCGCTCAGCTCTTCTCTGGCCAGCGTGGCGACCTGCCGTCCTTGCGAGAGGACGATCACCCTGTCGCAGACCTCCGCGAGCTCCCCGAAGTCCGTCGTCACCCACAGCACCGCCGTCTGATCCATGGCGGCGGCTGCCTTCACGAACCGGTAGATGTCCCTCCTGGCGCCGACGTCGACCCCTTGGGTCGGCTCATGCAGCAGCAGCAGCCGCGGCTGCGCGATCAGCCACTTGGCGAGCAGCGCCTTCTGCTGGTTGCCACCCGAGAAGGTCGCGGTGATCGCGTTCGCCAGCGGCGGCCGGATCACGAACCGATCGACAGCCTCGCGCGCGATCGACACGAGCTCGCCGCGGTGGAAGACGCCACCTCGGTAATGCTCGTCTTCGACTAGCATGACGATGTTCTCCCACAGTTCGAGCCGTTCGCTCAAGCCAAGCACCTGGCGGTCCGCGGGGACGAGGGCGATGTGCTCCCGCACGCTGCGCTGGGGGCTGAGCCGGTCGGCATGCAGTGTCCGCGCCCCGAGCCGCAGCGTACCGCTGGCGACCGGGTGTGCGCCGAACAGCTGGTACGGCAGGTCCTCGGCACCCGAGCCGATGAGGCCGGCCACACCGAGGATCTCCCCGGCACCGATCTCGAACGACAGGTCCGCCAGCCGCCCGCCGGCCAGGTGCTCGACCACGACGTTCTGGCCCGTCCCCGGCGCGCCTTCCGTACCAGCGAGCCCCGTCTCGCTTACCCGGCCGGCACGAACCCCGCCAGCGCGCGCCCCTCCCGCCGGGCCGTTCTCGGGGACTCCCGGCCGCACCGGTATCCCGACGATGAGGTCGACCAGCTCGCTCTCGTCGATCTCGCCCTTCGGCACCTCGGCGACGACCCGCCCGTCCCTGAGCACGACGACACGGTCGGCGATCGAGCGGACCGCGACCAGGTCGTGTGAGATGAACAGCACGGCCGCGCCCTCGGCCACGATTGCCCTGATGAGGTCGAAGAGGCGGTCGACTTCCTCTTCGGGGAGGAACACGGTCGGCTCGTCAAGGACGAGCACCGAGTGCCTGTAACCGCTACGCGCCCGGTACTTGCGGAGGTCTTCCGCGGCCCGGACGATCGCGAGCCGCGCCTGATCGACCGGCTGCAGCTCGCCGGTCCGCCGGTCGAGGTCGAGGCTGACCTGGTAGCGGTCAAGAACGGCGGCGGCGCTCCGGTGCTCCCGACGCCAGTTGATCGGTGCCAGCCCCCGCGCGCCGCCACCGATTCGCTGGCCGAGCGTCAGGTTCTCCAAGACGGTCAGCCCCCCCGCCAGCGCCAGGTTCTGGTACACGAAGCTGAGCCCGATCCCGCTCGCCTGACCGGGAGCCAGCGGAAACGAGACCTCCTCGCCGCCCACGAGCATGCGACCGCCCGGTTCCGGTTCGTAGACTCCGGCCAGGATCTTCACGAGCGTCGACTTGCCCGAACCGTTCTGCCCGACGAGCCCGACCACCTCACCGTGACCGATGTGGAGGTCCACGCTGTCCAGCGCCCGGTTGCTGCCGAAATTCTTGGAGATGTCACGCAGCTCGACCGCTGAGGGAGCTGACGCTCGCTCCGGCAACGCACGCCTCCTTCCTGGTCAATGGGATGTTCCCTGGAGCGGGCAGCAGCCCGGGCGGCCGGCTGGCCGGCTGGCCGGGCTGCTGCCCGCCCTCAGGACCGGTGTCAGGGCGTGCCGGTCATCGCGCCGTTGAGCGTTGACGCGTTGGTCAGCGCGCTGCCCGACAGGGCCGGCAGCCCCAGCAGAGCGCGGAAGCCGTTGACCCAGCTTGTTCCCCAGCCGCCGGTTTCGAGAACGTTGACGGCGTTCTGCGGGGTGGCTATCCGGTCGGGGCCGATGGCGTCGTTGTACGAGATGGGAGCCAGCTTCTCCAGCGCGCGGGCGGTCTGCAGGAACAGCAGGTATCCCGTCCACGGCGGATAACCGCCGATGTCCTGCTGAATGACGCTGGCGCCCGGCTGGACGGTCTGCAGCTTGATGAAGGGCGTGCCGCCACCGAAAGCGAGGTACGTCTTCACCGTGCTGGTTTTGTGCGCGGCCTCGATGCCCGCCATCATGTAGGTCAGCATCCCGGCGTAGTCCGGGAAGATGACGGTCACGTCCGGATGCGCCAGCAGCGCGGACGTCACCGTGCTGGCGATGTCCGTCGTCCATTGCGGCACCTCGACGTCGTAGTCGGTCACCGTGCACTTGGGGCAGATCTTGGCCAGCTCGCTCGTCAGTGCGCCCTGCATGATCGCCGTGGCCGGCGCCGCGTTCGACGTGATCGCGATGGCCTGGAACGGCTGGCCGTTGTGCTGGACGACCGCCTCCTCGGCCGCATACGTGCCGTCAAGCGCGTAGGGGTCAACGTTGTTGTAGGTGACACCGCTCTGCGCGGCCTCCTGCTGGGTCGCCCCGTAGACGGCCACGACAATGCCGTCCTTCTCGGCCGTCTTGAGCGCGGGCGCGACCAGTGTCGGGTCGAAGTCGCACCCCGCGTCGATCGCCGCGTATCCGCCGTGGATCGCGTCCTCAATGGCGGAGGTGTACTGGGATTCCAGGCCCGAGTTGGCGAAGATCGTCGGCACCATGCCTAGGTCGCTGGCGATCGCGGCGTCCGCCTGTGCGATCTCCGTGCACGCGGCCAGCGCGCTGTCGCCTGGCAAGATCATGATCTTCTTGCCCTTGAGGTTCGAGGTGTTCGGCACAGTGCCGCCGTACTGCGCCGCGTAGGTGCTGAAGTTCGGCACCGCCGCGGCCGCGTTCACCGCGCTGGCGAGCGCGGAGAGGTTCACGCTCGACGACGGGCTGCTTGAGGACGTCGGCGTGGTCGTCGGGGTAGTGGAGCTGCTCGACGAGCTGCTTGACGAACATCCCACCAGGCCCAGGCCGACAACTACCAGCACCGGAATCGCATATCGGCGCAGGAGTCTAGCTTTAGGTTTGCGCACGTCTCCCCCTCTCTCACCATGCACCACATTGGTCATGTCTGCTCACCTCTGTACCAGAAGCCGCCTCATCAAAGCACTCCTCGCGCGGCCTTGACAAGACCTTCATACTGATGTTCCGGATGCCTGCGCCGCCCGCCACGTGCGTGGGCATGCACGTGCAGCGTCGGCGCTTGGTCAAAGACTTGATCCCGGTCAGCAAGATTGTCAACATCACCGTCAACATGATCGCGTATCATTCTGGTCACTATCGTGATGCTCAAAGTTCGCACCATGGGAAGCTGTGCTCGGCCACAGTCCGCCGGGATCTGGGCCGACGTGCCGGACGTATGCCGATCACCGCGCTATCGGAATATGAAATATGCCCCACCTGTATCCGGAGCACAAACTTCCGAAAGCGTCTTCAAAGAACGTCTATATCCATGACACTTATGGGGGCTATAAATAACCCCGATGCGAGTGCCATATGCCCGATGAAGGGACACAACCCCTCGGGCTAACGCTGTGGGTGGGCACAGGCAATTGCGAGCACCGCTGCTCAATGAGCATATTGTCAACAAGATCGCCGGAACTTACGCTGGCGATGTCGTTGCGGGTCAGCAGCGACTGCGACGGAGCCGGGCTGGCCGACTGGTCTGTGCCAACAGGCAAGTCCTGTGCCGGCAAGCACCGGCTGGTCCGTGCCGGCAAGCAACACGAGAGAGCGAGTGCGCATGGTCGATGACAGCCATCAGGCGAACGGCGGCACCACGGCAGGAACCCCGGCCACGCTTGAACGGGGGCGCCCAGTCACGGACGCGGAGCTGCTGCGCAGGGCGGACTGGATCCGGCTGCAGACCGTTGAGCTGATCGCTCAGGCAGGGCTTGGCCACTACTCGAGCACGTTCTCCAGCGCGGAAATCTTCGCGACGCTGTACTACCACACGCTCCGGCTCCGCCCCGGCGAGCCGGACTGGCCGGACCGCGACCGGTTCCTGCTCGGCAAGGGGCACGTCGCCACCGGGCTCTGGCCGGTGCTCGCCGACCTCGGCTACTACCCGAAGGAGTGGCTCAAGCAGTTCGGCAAGGTCGGCTCACCGGTGAACGACCACCCCAACATGAAGCTGGCACCCGGCATTGACTTCAGCTCAGGATCCCTGGGCCACAACCTGTCGGTCGGCACCGGCATGGCGCTGGCCGCCAGGCTGTCGGGCCGCGACTACCGGACGTTCGTGCTCACCGGCGACGGCGAGCTGCAGGAGGGCCAGGTCTGGGAGGCCGCCATGGCCGCCGGGCACTACAACCTCGGCAACCTGGTAGCGATCGTGGACGCCAACGGGTTCTCCGGCAGCGGGCCGACCTCACAAGCGATGACGATCGAGCCGCTGCCCGAGCGGTTCAGCGCGTTCGGCTGGGCGGTGCGCGAGGTGGACGGGCACGACGTCGCCGCCCTGCGGCGGACGTTCGAGGCGCTGCCGGACAGCGCGAGCGGGCAGCCGGTGTGCGTGATCGCGCGGACCCGCAAGGGGCACGGCGTCGACATGATGGAAAAGCAGCCGCAGGCCTGGCACCTGGGCCTGCTCACCCCCGAGCAGCAGGCGGACGTCGTCGCGGAGATCAGCGCGCGGATGGAGTTCGCCGCAGGGAGCCCCCAGTGAACGCCGGGAGGATCTAATGGCCGAACGCAAGCCGGCTGGCCGGCTGGTCTCTGCCAACAGGCCAGATCAGCGCCAACAGGTAAAAATGGTCGACGTCTTCAGCGACATCGACCGGGACACCGCACTCAAGGCGAACCCCTCCGGCTACGCCATCACGGAGCTCGCCGCCGAGGACGAGCGGATCGTCACCCTGACCGCGGACCTGTCCAACGTGCTCGCCGAATTCCGCACGGCCTTCCCCGAGCGCTACATCGAGCTCGGCATCGCCGAGACGAACTCGGTCTCGCTCGCCGCGGGCATGGCGGCCTGCGGGTTCGTCCCGTACATCTACTCGATGGCGCCCTTCGGCGTGTTGAAGTGCGCCGAGCAGCTGCGCACCGACGCCGACTACAACCACCTGCCGGTCCGCCTCGTCGGCAGGCTGTCGGGCCTGGCCATGGGCTACTTCGGGACCAGCCACTACGCGGTCGAGGACATCGCGATCGCGCGAATGATGGCCAACACGACCGTGGTGGCACCCGCCGACTCCAATTCCGTGCTCAGCCTGATGCGCTCGACCGCCGATCTGCCCGGTCCGGTGTACATCCGGATCGCCGAGGCCACCGACCCGGTCTACGACGAGGTGCCCGAGTTCAGCTACGGCCAGTGGCCGCGGCTGCGGGAAGGCACGGATGTCACGCTCGCGGGCCACGGCATGGGGGTCGGGCTCGCGGTGCAGGCGGCCAGGGTGCTGCACGATCAGCACGGCGTCAGCGCCGACGTGTACGACGCCGCCTACCTCAAGCCGTACGACGAGGCAGCCATCGTGGCCAGCGCAAGCCGCACGGGCAAGGTGCTCACGATCGAGGACCACATCGAGATCGGCGGCCTCGGCAGCATCGTCGCCGAGACGGTGGCGCGGCACAAGCTCGCCGTGGACCTGAAACAGGCCGCGCTGCCGGACAAGGACCTAGAGGTGGGCGTGCCCGCGGAACTGTACGAGTTCTACGGGCTGACGGTGGCCGGCGTGGTCGCCAGGGCGCTGGAACTTGTGCGGGGGAAAGGCGAGAACTGATGCGAGAACGGCTCATCGACCCCACCGGGGACAGCGAGCGGACCACCAACACCTCGCTGGCCCCCCGGCCGCAGTCCCTCAAGGGCCTGACCGTCGGCCTGCTCGACAACACCAAGCCGAACGGCGCCGTCGTCCTGCGCGCCGTCGGCCGCGAGCTGCAGGAGCGGTACGGCGTCAGGGAGATCCGGATGTTCCAGAAGGGGTACTTCGGCACCCCTGTCGAGGAGTCCGTGGTCCAGCAGATGCTGCACAACTGCGACTTCGCGGTCGCGGCGATCGGGGATTGAGGCTCGTGCAGCGCGGCCAGTTTGGCCGATGGGATCGTGCTGGAGCGGGCCGGCATCCCCGCTGTCAGCCTCTGCACGGATGCCTTCCGTATCACCGCCGAGGCGATGGCGAACTCTCTCGGGTTCCCCGGCTACCAGTACGTGGCGTTGCCGCACCCGATCGCCAGCCGCACGGAAAGGGAGATCGACGAGATCGCCGAGAACGCGCTGCCGGAGATCATCAGGGTGCTCGGCGCGGGACTGACAATCCGGCCGGCGGACTGAGGGGAAGTACAGGGAAGGCCGGCTGGTCTGTGCCAACGGGAAAGGAGTAGGTCATCATGGCAGCCCCTGAGGAAGCCAACGCGGAGCCGCCCGTCATCGACGACGCGCCGCTGGCCGACCCGGCCGAGGTACGCCGTGCGATGGACTATTACACGGAACGCGGCTGGACGGACGGGCTGCCGGTCGTCCCGGTCACCGAGAGCTACCTCGCGGAGTTCCTCGCGACCACGAGCCGCGACCTGGCCGAGGTGCTCATCCCCATGCCGCACCTCAACAAGAACCTGACCGTGCGGCTGGCGGCGATCAACGCCGCGCTGGCCGGCTGCCTGCCTGAGTACTTCCCCGTCGTGCTCGCCGCCTGGGACTCGTTCCTCAAGGACGGCATGGTGACCAGGTCGATCTGGCAGTCGACCACGGGGACCGCCCCGTTCGTCGTGGTCAACGGCCCGGTCCGGCAGCGGATCGGGGTGAACTGCCGTGGCAACGTGTGGGGCTCCGGGTTCCGCGCCAACGCCACGATCGGCCGGGCGATCAGGCTCGGCGCGATCAACGGGCTGGGACTGCGCCCGCACGTGTTCGACCAGGCCACCCAGGGCACGCCCGCCAAGTACTCCTGCTGCATCGGAGAGAACGAGGAGGACTCCCCCTGGCCGAGCCTGGCCGCCGACAACGGCATCGGCCCGGACGACAGCGCGGTCTCCGCGACGGTCATCCGTTCGGTGCTGCACATCGAGGCCAGGCACACCACGGACCCCGACCAGCTCGCGGCGGACTTCGCCGACTCGTTCTGCCGCACTGGCGCGCTGGTCCGGGCGCGGGCCAGCGGCTACGTGGTGCTGAACCC
>JASHPP010000284.1 GCA_030038035.1 Trebonia sp. | reverse complement strand
GGCGGTCAGCCTTCGCCGACGATGCTGGTGAGGGCGGCCAGGCCGCTGCCGCGCTCGCCGCGGGTGAGCAGGCGGTAACCGACGTAGCCGATGAGCACGATCACCAGCGACATCGCCAGCATGATCGAGCCAAGCGCGTTGAGCGCGGGGCCGCCGTTGCCGCCGTGCTGGGTGGAGTAGATGATCACGGACATCGGGGTGTTCCCCGCGCTTGACGACAGCAGGTCCACGATGACGAAGTCGTCGATCACGCCGGAGAACACCAGCACGGCGCTGGCGAAGATGGCCGGGGCAAGCAGCGGCAGCATGACCCGCCGCATCACCTGGAACGGGTTGGCGCCCAGGTCGGCGGCCGCCTCCTCGTACTGGCGGCCGATCGTGACCAGCCTGGCCTGCACCACGATGGCCGGCCAGCTCACGTTCCAGGTGACCAGGCCAAGGACCTCCGCGGTGGTGCCCAGGTGCACGGTGGAGAACAAGGTGGTGAACACGAAGAACATCGAGACGCCGAAGATCAGCTCGGGGATGACGTAGGACAAGATCATCACGAAGTTGAACGTCCCGGGGACCGGCCCGCGCCACCGGTTGATGCCGAGCGCGAACGCGACGCCAAGCGGCACCGCGATCACCGTGGTGAGCACGGACAGCCGCACGGTCTGGATGACCGCCGCGTGCAGCTGGGGATTGTGCAGCACGGAGTTGACCGGGTCGCTGAAGTACCAGCGCCAGGAGAACCCCTGCCAGGCGGACTGTGACCTGCCGTTGTTGAACGAGAACAGCACGGCGATCGCGATCGGCACCAGCGACCAGACCAGGTAGAGCCAGGTGAAGCCCTCGAGGAACCACGGATGCCGCCAGGGGTTGCGCCATGGCATGCGGCTGACCCGCGCGGGCGCGGCGGCAGGCGCCGGTGTCGCGGTGGCGTCCGGGGCGGAAGCGCCCGGAGCGGCGGCGTTCGTCGCGGTCATGTGGCCGCCTCCCGGTTCGTCGCGATCACGTAGTAGACCATCGGGACGAGCAGCACGAGCAGCAGCAGCAGCGAGAGCACCGCGCCCTGGCCTTCCAGGCCGGGCGTGCCAAGCTGGCCCTGGATCAGGTTGCCGATCATGGAGGTGGACGCCGCGCCGGACAGCATCTGGTTGGTGTAGTAGTCGCCGAGCATCGGCAGCACGGTGATCAGCAGTCCTGTCAGGATCGGCTGCCTGCTCAGCGGCAGCGTGACGTGCACGAACGTGCGGATCCGCCCGAGGCCCAGGTCGCGCCCGGCCTCGATCAGCGCCGGGTTGATCCGGTCCAGGCCCGCGTAAAGCACCAGGATCAGGTACGGGATATACCCGTACACCAGGCCGAGCACGACCGTCACCGAGCTGCCGCCCAGCCAGTTGACCGGGGAGATGCCCACCCAGCCGAGCACCTTGTTCACGTAGCCGCCGGTCGACAGCAGGTCGATCCAGGCGAGCATGCGCATCATGTAGCTGATCCAGAACGGCGCGATCATCAGGACCAGGAACAGCCCCTTCCTGCGGCCGGCGAACCGGGCGACGAAGTAGGCGGCCGGGTAGCCGATGACCAGGCAGAGCAGCGAGGCGATCGCCACGTAGATGATCGTGCGCGCCGCGATCGGCCCCGCGAACGACGCGCTGCCGAACAGGTCGCGCCAGACGTCGATGACGTTCGACGACGACCAGCTCGTGGGGTTCCAGACCGCGACCGGGGCCTCGTACAGCTGGTTCAGCTTGCCCATCGCGATCGACAGCACCGCGTAGAACGGCACGATGAACAGCACGGCCAGCCAGATGATCCCAGGCGTGGCGAGGGCGATCCAGAACGCGTTCCTGCCCCGGTTCTTCGCGGCGAGCCGCATGCCAGCCACCCCCTAGATCCCGTTGCTCACCACGAGCCAGGCTTGCTGCCACAGCGCGTCGGCGTCCACAGGAAGCTGCAACTCGAAAAGGCCGCGGCGGAAGTACGACGGCAGCACCGCCGTGGACATCAGCGACGGCGGCAGGATCTGCTCCTTGACCAGCAGCTGCGGGGTCACCGCGGTCAGCGGCTGCATGTAGCCGTTCCAGCTGATGTTCTCCAGCGCGTTGGGCAGGTCGAGCATGTAGTTGAGGAACAGGTGCGCGAGCACCGGGTTGGTCGCCGACTTCAGGACGACCTGGGTGTCGTTGTTGACCGGCCCCCTGCCGTCGGGGGGGAACCAGTAGCCGACCACGTCGACGGGGACGCCCTTGGGCATGTAGGACGCCGCGGCGGCCATGTCGCCCGACCAGGCGTTGGTGATCCAGGTCTGGCCGTCAGGGACCTCGGAGTAGTCGTTGTTGTTGATGCGCAGGTTCACCAGGCCGCTGAGCTCTTCCAGCGACTCCCGCGACAGGCCGATCTGCCGGTAGTCGGTCGTGTTCAGGTTGAAGATGCCGTTCTTCATCAGCCCCAGGCAGATGCCCTCGCGGTAGTCGTCGAGGATCGCGACCCGCCCTTTGTACTTGGCTTGCCAGGGCATCGCCCACGCGTTCTTCATCGCGTACGGGTTCTCGTGCACCAGGTCCTTACGCCAGGTGATCCCGGTCGTGTAGATGGTGTACGGGACCGTGTACTGCCACTTCTGGTCGTAGAACGGGTCCGTGTAGTCGGGCCAGGTCTGGGCGATGTTCGGGATGTAGCTGTGGTTCAGCGGCTGGGCGAGCTGGCCTTCGATGAGCTGGCCGAGCACGTCCACGGTGGCGCCGACCAGCAGGTCGAAGGACAGGCCGCTGCGCAGCTTGGACAGCGCCTCGTCCATCGTGTTGAACGTGGTGACCTGCGCCTTGCAGTTGTACTTCTTGGCGAAGCCGTTGACGCAGGCCTGGTTGATGTAGGCCTCCCACGTGTAGATCTGCAGCGTGGCGCCCGTCTCCGCCGCGAGCCCCGACTTGATCGGGGCGTTCCCCGCGAAGACCGGCCAGGTCACCGGGTGGTCGGGCCGCGGCAGCGGAACCGCGCCCGATCCGGTCAGGTCGGAGGCGCAGCCCGCCAGGGCGCTCGCACCGACCCCGCCGGCGGCCAGCGCGCCGAGCGCCGTGGCGCTCTTGAGGAACCAGCGGCGGGTCAGCGCCGCGTCCGCCGCCGGACGGCGGCGTGGCAGGCCGTGTCCCTGCCAGCCTTCTCTCGGGTGCGCCACTATTCACCTCCGGCGCTGTCGGCCCCTTGCCCTGACTGAATGTTCCGTCAATTGAACTATCGGTGGAGCGTCAAGGCAAGGTTTTGCCAGCAAAGATCTGTAAAGAATGGATTGCGTCGGCGAACCTGCGGAAGTTCGCCACCAGCCGGTCGATGTCCGCCTCGCCATGCTGCACCGAGATCAGCCACTGCTCGATCTTCCCCCACGGCGGGAGGAAGACCCCGCCGTTGTGCTGGAAGAGCCAGTGCGCATGGCTCAGCGAGTCGTCGGCGGCCAGGAACCCGCGGTAGTCGTGCACCGGATCGGGTGAGAACACCACGCAGCCCTTGGCGCCGGCCGTCACGACGTGCGCGGACAGGCCGTAGTCGGCGATCGCGCGGGATATGCCCGCGACGGCGCGGGCCCGCAGGTCCTCGATGTGCTCGTAGGCGGCCTCGGTCACGACCTCGCACAACATGGCGCGCGCCGCCGCCATGGCCAGCGGGTTCCCGTTGAACGTGCCGACCATCTCGTAGCCGCCGCTGGCGACGTGCTCCATCACCTCGGCGGTCCCGCCGATCGCGGCGACGGCGACGCCGCCGCCGAGCGACTTGGCCAGGCAGACGAGGTCCGGCGTCACCCCGCTCAGCGCGGTTACCCCGCCAGGTCCCACGGTCAGCCCGGTTTTGACCTCGTCGAAGGTGAGCAGCGCGCCGCGGGCGTGCAGCAGGTCGCGCAGGCCTGCCAGGTACCCGGGCAGCGGGGGGATGATGCCTGCGTTCATCATGATCGGCTCGATGATCATGCCGGCGATCTGCCCCGGGTAGGCGTCGAGCAGCCGGGCGACGCGGCCGAGGTCGTTGAAACCGGCGACCAGGGTCAGGTCCGTGATCGCGGCGGGGATGCCGCTGCTCGACGGGACCGAGGCCGGCCGGCTCGCCGGCCCTGCCTCGTCGGCCGACGGCATCACCGAGACCTGCACCGAGTCGTGGTGCCCGTGGTAGCACCCCTCGACCTTGACGATCAGGTCCCGGCCGGTATAGGAGCGCATCAGGTGAACGGCGTCCATCGTGGCCTCGGTGCCGGAGTTGGCGAACCGCCACCGCGGGAGGCCGAAGCGGCGCGCGAGCTCCGCGGCGACCGCGATCGCGTCCGGCGTTGGCTGGGCGAAGTGCGTGCCGCGGCCAGCCTGCTCGCGGACCGCGCGCACGATCGCCGGGTGCGCGTGCCCGGCGAGCGCCGCGCCGTACCCGCCGTGCAGGTCGACGTACTCGTTGCCGTCAGCGTCGTAGACCTTGGAGCCGGCCCCGTGGCTCAGCCATACCGGCTGCGGCTGGGTGATCTGCCAGCTCGAGGTGACGCCGCCGGCCAGGTGCTCGCGGGCGAGGGCTGCCAGCCGCGCCGAGGCGGGCTGGCGGCGGACGAAGACCGCCTCTTGTTCGGCGATGATGACGGATAGCTTGCTGTCGGCTTGGGTAAGCACCGCGCGATCCTCTCATTGACTGAATGTTCAGTCTAAGTGTCGAGAGGGTCGCGGGCAAGAGCGACCTGGCTCGAGAGCCAGGTCGCGCGGACGGTACGGTTGGCTCGTGAGCATCTACGACATTCCGGTCAAGACCCTGGCCGGTGCGGACTCCTCGCTCGGCGACCTCGCGGGCAAGACGCTGCTCGTGGTGAACGTCGCCTCCAAGTGCGGGCTGACCCCGCAGTACGGCGCGCTCGAGGCGCTGCACGAGCGGCTGAGCGACCGCGGGTTCTCCGTGGTCGGCTTCCCCTGCAACCAGTTCGCCGGCCAGGAGCCGGGCTCCGCCGAGGAGATCGCGCAGTTCTGTTCGGCGACGTACGGCGTCACGTTCCCGATGTTCGAGAAGATCGAGGTCAACGGCCCCGGCCGGCACCCGGTCTACACCGAGCTGACGGCGTTCCCCGACGCCAGCGGCGAGGCGGGTGACATCCAGTGGAACTTCGAGAAGTTCCTGCTCCGCCCGGACGGCACGGTAGCCGCGCGGTTCCGGCCGCGGACCGCGCCCGACGACCCCGGGGTGCTCGCCGCGATCGAGGAGAACCTCCCCGCCTGAGCGGGGAGGTTCCCGGGAGTTAGCTGGCGGCGGTTATGGCAGCTTGACCGGGCCGGACGCCGCGATTTCCTGCTGCCAGGCGACAGGGGCCACCGTCATCGAGCACACGCCCTTGGACTTGGCCGCGATGCCCAAGACGGTGACCGTGTACTTGCCGCTGCCGCTGATCCCCTTGTACGCGCCGGTGCCGCCGTAGACCGTGTACGTGCCGTGAATCGCGCCCGTCAGCAGGCATGTCTTCTGGTTGAAGCTTTCCGGCCCTGAGCCGCTTGAGTGCTTCACCTTGAACGTTCCGCCGGAGAAGACGAACGTGTCGACCGTGTTGCCCTCGTGATCGATGCCCGCGCCGGTGAAGACGCCGTAGGCGATGACACCCTGCGTGGTCGCCGTCCCCGACGTGGTCATGGCCTGGAAGTGCTCGGTGCCGGACACGGCCGCCGCGCTACGCGCCGCCACCGGCGCGGCCACGGCCGGGACCGCGACGGCCAGCCCCACGACGGCCGCCGCGGCCGCCCCCGTCATGGCGGCAAAAGCCGCGCGCTTGCGCCCCGTGAAGCTGGTGCGCGTGAACCCCGTACGCATGTGTAATCCTCCTTGGGTGCTGCCCCGGGACCCCGCCCCGCGGCGGTTGACATCACAGCAAGCATCGGCGGGGAAGCCCCGGCGGGACATCACGGAACGCACCACCAGATTTAGGCGCCTGAACCGTCACGAAGGAGGACGCACACGGCTTGCGGCCGCGGCTGCCACGGGCACGGTTTGGCGGTGGGGGCCCCGCCGGCAATAGGCCTGGCGCTGGGGGCCCCACTGCCAAAAACGGCGGTTGGGTTAGGGGAGTGTGACCGGGCCGGTCCCCTTGATTTGGGCCGCCCGCACATTGCGCGGGCCGCGGCCGCGGGTTTAGCGTCCGCGGCATGACGACCTATGTTCTGGTGCACGGGGCGTGGGGCGGCTCGTACGGGTTCCGCCTCGTGCGCGGCCCGCTGCGCGCGGCCGGGCACGAGGTGTTCACGCCGAGCCTGACCGGGATCGGCGAGCGCGCCCACCTGGCAAGCCCCCAGGTCAACCTCACCACCCACGTCACCGACGTGGTGAACACGATCCTTTATGAGGACCTGGGGGACATCGTGCTGCTCGGCTACTCCTACGGCGGCATGGTGGTCACCGGGGCGCTGGAGCACGTCGCGGACCGGGTCGCCCACCTGGTGTACCTGGACGCGTTCCTGCCAGCCGACGGCGAGTCGCTGGACGACCTCAGCGGCGCCGGCTACGCGGCGAGCGCGATCGGGCCGGGCAGCGACTGGCTGGTGCCCCCGCTGTCCCGCCCGATGCGGGACCCGGCCGAAGCCGCCTGGTACACCGTACGCCGCTCTCCCCACCCGGTCGGCTGCTTCACCGAGCCGGTCCGGCTCCCCAAGCCGCTCGAGGACTACCCGTTCACCCGCACCTACGTCAAGGCGACCGAGGAGCCGCGGCCGGAGCCCGGCACGCGGCCAAGCGCGTTCTGGCGGGCTGCCGACCGGGCAAAAACCGACCCGGCCTGGCGCTACCGGGAGATCGACTCCGACCACCTGATCCCGATCAACCGGCCGGGGGAGCTGACCGCGCTCCTGCTGGAACTGACCTAGCGGGACCAGGCTGTCCCGCGCGCGAGCTGGGCAAGCTCCCGGCCGTCGGTTCCGGGTCGGCCCGCATACGTCCAGTTGCGGGAGGCGCTCGAACAACTGGGGCGGCTGGCGGACGTCCTGGAGTGAACCGGCCGGGGGAAGCCGGGGCAATTCGCGTCGCTGCTCTTGGGCTGGGCTAGACCGTGGGCTCGGCACGCTGGACGGGGGCACGCTGAGCGGACGGCCGGAACGGGTAGATCAGCATCTTGTGATAGCCGAGCCGGTACGCGTACGCGAGGTAAAGGTGCAGCTCGTTCAGCGCCTCGGCCTCCAGCCGGCGGGCCAGCGGCGCTAGGTCCTCATCAGTGTAGCCACGGATGTGCTGCGTGGCCGGGTGCAGCTGCATGGCCGCCTGCAGCCGGGCCGGGGCGGTGTCCACGTTGATCATCCGCACCACAGTGATCTTGTGCATGATGGAATTGCGCCAGCATTCCAGGTCCGCCAGCGGCTTGGCGTCCTTGAGCCGAGCCGCCACCTGGTTGTGGTAGTAGACCGCCGCGTCCGCTATCCACCGCGGCTTGGGAGCCGCCGCCCTGAGCCTGACATCGCACCAGTCCTGCATGTCCTCGCCCATCCGGTCGTACAGCCGGCTGAGCGGGAGCGTCAGCAGGCCGGGCAGCGTCCCGGGCAGCAGGTCCCTGTCGCGTTGCGGGGGCAATTTCCCGAACCAGAGCCCGGCCGGCACGATGATCCCCACATAGGCGGCGTGGTCGTGGTGGCTGGCCGCGACGACGACCAGCCCGGCGCCCGCGGACACGAGGGCCGTGGCCACCACGATGAATAGGGCCGAGTACCGGGCGCGCGGGCCGAACGGGGGCCCGACCCTGCGGCAGCGCAGCCGCAGGAATCCCCAGGCCAGGATCAGCGACAGGGCAAATGTCCCGACAGCACCAAGCACCGTGCTCGTCATGTCACGCCCCCTCGCCGTGCGCCTGTGCCAGTACAGGCGGCCGCCTCCCGGGGAATGGGTGGTTGGCGGCAATTAGTTACCTATCTAGGCTTTAGCCGCCTTTACGTCAATAAGCGGCATCGAGGATTGCCTCGCGACAGTCACAGCCGCCCCATCGTGCCCGCGGGGCCCGGCCGCCGCTGGCTCGGATAACGTTTCTATAACGATCATGGTGGCGGGCCGTCTGGCCCTAGCACGCGCCGGACTTTAGGCATAGCTATATGTTTAGCTAAACCTAAGTACAGGCAGCTGACCACCGTCCGGGCGCATCAGGGTCTGGCCGTGACAAAGTGGAGGCACTGATGGGCTTGCGACTAGGCGCTTCGCCCGAGCAGCGGGCCGCGCAGACGCAGATCGACGAAGAACTCCTCGCCCTCGTCACCCGCCTGACGAACGAGATCAACTGGTACATGCGGGAGCGCGGCCTCACCAGGGCCGACCTCGCGGGCCGCATGGGCGTGTCTCCCGGGCGGGTCAGCCAGATCCTCGGCGGCGGGGAGAACCTCACGCTGCGCACGCTGGCCGCGCTGTCCACGGCCCTGGACGCGCGCTTCGGCATCGAGCTGCGCGCCCTCAAGGCCGAGGACACCTACACGAGCCCCGGCAGCGCGGGCGCCGAAGAGTCCCCCGCGGGGGGCTAGCGACCTGCTGGCAGCTGAGCTGGCCGGGAGAGCCGGCCGGGACCGTTCGGGATAAAGAATGTCGGACCCCGGGCTTATGGTGGAGCCATGTCCGGGACGGCCACCCAAGCAGACCTTGAGACCTACCGCCGCGAGCTGACGGGGTACTGCTACCGGATGCTCGGCTCCGCGTTCGAGGCCGACGACGCG
>JASHPP010000283.1 GCA_030038035.1 Trebonia sp. | reverse complement strand
GGAGTCGACGCGACGTCGCGCGGTGCCTTGCGCGCCGCGGCGGCCCGCACGACGGTGCGCACGGTGTCGCGGACGCTCTCCGCGGGCACGAGGCCGTCCAGTGCCACTCCCGCCGCGCGCGAGCGATCGTGGATCGCCGTGCTGACGTATCCGGGGTAGACCGTGGTCACCCGCAGGTGCGTGCCGTACTCCATGCGCAGCACGTCGGCGTACGCGGTCAGGGCCCGCTTGGAGACCGTGTAGGCGGCGCTGAACGGCATCGTCACGCCGGCCAGCAGCGAGGCGGTGACGATCACCCGGCCGCGGGCGTCAAGCAGCGCAGGCAGGGCGGCGGCGGTCACCCGCCACGTGCCGAGCAGGTTGACCTCAAGGGCTTCCCTGACGTCCGCGCCCGCCGGCTGCCCGACGTCCACCGCCGGTCCGACTCCGGCGTAGTGGATGAGCGTGTCCAGCCGGCCCAGCCGCCCGATGGCCTCGGCGACCGCCCCGCTGACCTGCTCATCGTCGGTGACATCGCAGGTAACCACCCCTGTGCCGGGCACGCGGTCGATGCCGAGCGCGTCGGCGCCGAGACAGCGCAGCACGCGCAGCGTTGCCGAGCCGAACGCACCCGCGCCGCCCGTGACGATCGCCGCCCGCCCGGCGAACGCCGAGCGCGCGGCCAGGCTGTGCAGGGTCTCACGACGCACAACGCTCACCCTCCGGCCGTGTTCACCAGCAGCCACACTGGCCACGATGAATGTTACAATGACCATTGTCTCAATGCAATCGGGCAAAGTTTGGGCGACTCTTCGCCGGGAGACCATGGGCGAGTACCGCATCGACGAGCTGGCACGGCTGGCGGCCACCACCGTGCGCAATGTCCGCGTCTACCAGGATCGCGGGCTGCTCGCCCCGCCCCGCAGGGACGGGCGCGTGGGCATCTACACGGACGCGCACCTGGCCCGGCTGCGGCTCGTCGGCCAGCTGCTCCGGCGCGGCTACACGTTCGCCAACATCGGCGAGATGCTGGCCGTCTGGGAGCGCGGCGGCGACCTCGCCGACGTCCTCGACCTCGAGTCGGCCGTCGGGCACCCGTGGTCCGACGAGATCGCCGGCCACGTAACCGCCGCGCAGCTGCGCGAGGCTTTCGGCGCGCAGGACACCGCGCAGAACCGGGCCAGGGCCGTGGCTCTCGGCATCCTGG
This sequence comes from Trebonia sp., assembly GCA_030038035.1. The sequence goes on along the minus strand of JASHPP010000283.1, from coordinate 4,274 downwards.
AGCCGGACGGCGGGCGCTACCGGGTGCCCAGCCCCAGGCTGCTGAGCGCGGGCGCCGAGATGGTGGCGGCAGGCATGACGCTGCCCGCCGTGCTCGACCTGGCCGAACGGCTCCGCGTGCACGTGGACGCGGTCGCGCGCGACATGGCCGCCACGGTGGCGGCCCACGTGGTCGCCGCCCACCTGGAGGACCGCGCGCGGCACGGCGAGGACATCGCCGCGGCGGCGGCCATCGTCAGGCGGCTGCGGCCGCTGGCCCAGATCGTGGTGGACGCCATGCTCGCCCAGGCCATGTCCGAGCACGTCCAGGAGGCCCTGGGCGAGCACGTGGCCCAGGTGCTCGGCCAGCGGGGCCGCACCGAGCCGCCCGGCGGGTGACGGTCAGCCGGCGCCGCCCGCGGGGGAGGGGTGGCGCTCACGGTGCGCCGTCCCGGTCGGGTGGCCCCTGCTGCTGCCCCGCACCCACAGGAAGACGGCGAGGACGACGAGGACGAAGCCGACCGCGGCGGCCGCGATCGGCACGGTCACTCCCCAGGTGGTGATCGCGGCGCTGCCGCTGTTCGCGTCGTTCACCGCCGCCGACAGGCTGGCCGGGCTGGCGTGGTAGGTGTACGCCAGGACAGGGAACACCGGGATGATCGTGCCGTCTGGCAGGGCTATGCCGCCGGTCACTGTCTCGTCGTTGGCGACGTTGACGACCAGCCCGGTGGCGGGCGCCACGTAGTAGGTGTCGGCCGCCTGATAGGTGTAGCCGAGCGGGATCGGCGTCGTGCCGGGGAACGCCTTGGCCATCGCGGCCAGGTCCGCCGCCGGGAGGATCCCGGCCGCGCGCAGCCGCGGCAGCAGGGACCTGGGCAGCGACTTCGGCAGGGTGGCAAGCAGCTGCGGGTTCCTGACCGGCGTCGGCGGGACCGCCGACCGGTACACGTAGGTGCTGATGCCGCCTTGGCGTGCCTGCGTGACGTACTTCAGCGTCGTGGTGGTCTCGGTCTGGTACACCCACCCGGTGTAGTCCTGCTGCCTGGCGCCGAGCGGCCAGCTCACGGTCAGGCCCTTGGCGGCAGTCACGTGCCAGCCGCTTGGGTAACCGCTGACCGCTTCCAGGGTCTGCCTGTTGACCGCGTAGTACGTCACGGTGTGCACAAGCGTGCCGCCGGACGTCGTGATGTTCCTCGTGTCCTGCACGAGGGCGGTGTTGCCCGACGTCTGCTGCACCTTGACGGTCTCGGTGAGCGTGGCGGGCACGCCCGTCTTGATGGCGGTGGCCAGGTTGCCGGTCGTGAGCGCCGCCGGGTTGACCTCGATGGCGATCGTCGCGTCGTAGGTCCGCGTCTTGTTGTAGCCGCCAGGAAGGCGCGCGACGAACGACGGGGTGATCCACCACGCCAGCAGTCCGGCGGCGACGAGCAGGATCAGCCCGAGCACCCCGCTTGAGATTGCAGCCTTGCGCATGCTAACCCCCTGCGCATGCCGCCCAGGCCGCCCCGTTGCAGCTCTGGTGCAAACGGCACGCCTGTTTCCATAGTGAGTACTGAGCAGCACGATGCAGAGGGGTCGACGGTCCTGACCCTTGCGGGCGCTTAGCCCCTGGCGGACCGCGTGCCGCACGCAGACGATGCGGGCGGAAGGGATGTGACGATGATGGCGCGCACCCGCCGCCCGATCCCGCGCCTTGAGGACGACTACAGCCGGGCCGCCGCGGCAAAACGGCTGGAGTTCATCGGCGAGGCCACCGGTGCCCGTCCTGAGCACATCGGCAGGCACTGCCTCGACCCCGCCGCGGTCGCCGGGAACGTGGAGAACTTCGTCGGCGCCGTCCAGGTGCCGGTCGGGATCGCCGGGCCGCTGCTTGTGGACGGCGAGCACGCGCGGGGAGAGTTCTACGTGCCGCTGGCAACGACGGAAGGGACGCTCGTCGCCAGCTACAACCGGGGCATGAAGCTGCTGCACGCGGCGGGCGGCGTGCAGACCACCGTGATGGACGACCGGATGCAGCGGGCGCCGGCGTTCGGCTTCGACAGCGCCAGGGAGGCCAGGGCGTTCGGGCAGTGGGTAACGGCCAGCTTCGATGACATCAGGCAGCAAGCGGACGCGACCACCCGCGCCGGCCGCCTGCACGACATCGAGCAATTCTCGGCCAGCAGGTTCATCTTCCTGCGGTTCAACTACACGACAGGGGACGCCGCGGGACAGAACCTGACGGGCAAGGCGACGTCGCGGGCGTGCGACTGGATCCTGGCGCACTACCGCGGCGTGCGCCGGTTCTGCCTGGAGTCCAACCTGGCCACGGACAAGAAGAGCTCGCAGGTCAACATCCTGCACACCCGCGGCAAGCGGGTCACCGCGGAGGCGACGATCCCGGCGGAACTGGCCCGCGAGGTCATGCGCACCACCCCGGAGCAGATGTTCCTGGCCCGCCAGCTCTCGAATCTGGGCGGCCTGCTGTCCGGCGTGAACAACAACGGCAATCACTCCGCCAACGGGATCGCCGCGATGTTCGTCGCGACCGGCCAGGACGTCGCGAACCTGGCCGAGTCGTCGGCCGGGCTCGTGTACGCCGAAGTGCTCCCCGGCGGCGCGTACTACTACTCGATCACGATCCCTGCCCTGATCGTCGCCACGTACGGCGGCGGCACCGGGCTGCCCACCCAGCGCGAGTGCCTGGAGCTCCTCGGCTGCTACGGCAGCGGCAAAGTGCGCAAGTTCGCCGAGATCGTCGCCGCCACCGCATTGTGCGGGGAGCTTTCGCTGGGCGCGGCGGTCGTCGCCGGGGACTGGGTCGGCGCCCACGAACGGCTCGGCCGCAACCGGCCCTAGTCGCGCGCGGCCGCGGCAAGCCACCGCAAGCCCGCAAGCCACCGCAAGCCCCGTAAGCCCCGCAGGCCGCCGCAAGCTGTCGCAAGCCGCCGCGCAGCGGCCGATAGTCCCGGCACGCGGGACCACGGACCCCAACGGCTGAGCAACCAGGGAACCTATCGTGTCAGTGGGGCAGTCGATGCTTGACCGAATGCTTGACCGCCGGATCGACTGGAGAAGTAAAGGGGGCGTCATGGACAGGTTGAAGCCACTGGACGCCGCGTTCATCGACGCGGAGGACGAGGACCGGCACACCTCGATGGCGATCGCGTCGATCGCGGTGCTCGAGGGTCCGGTACCGTCCCGCGAGGAGTTCCTGGCCTACCTTGCCGGGCGGCTGCCGCAGGTGCCGGTTTACCGCAGGAAACTGCGCACGGTGCCGTTCCGCCTCGGGCGGCCCGTCTGGGTGGACGACCCGAACTTCGATCTCGGCTATCACGTCCGGCGCACGGCCCTGCCTGAGCCCGGCGGGGACCAGCAGCTCGCCGAGCTGATGGCACGGGTGATGTCGCAGCGGCTCGACCGCGATCACCCGCTGTGGGAGTACTGGGTGGTCGAAGGACTGGCGCCGGATCGCTGGGCGCTGATCTCCAAGGTGCACCACAGCATGGTCGACGGGGTCGCGGGCGCTGACCTGTACCGGGTGATCTTCGACTTCGCGCCCGAGCCTTCGCCGTCCGCCGCCTTCGACGACAGGACCGTGACCGCCGAACCGTCGGCGGCCCTGCTCGCCGCCCGGGCTGCCCTCGACATGGCCGCGCTCCCGGCGCGGCAGGCGCTAGCGCTGAGCCGGGCCGCGGCCAACCCCGGCCGGGCGCTCCGGCAGGCAGCTGGCACGGCCCGGGCCGTCGCGAAACTGACGCCGTCGCTGTGGCCGGCGTCCAGGTCCTCGCTGAGCGGGCAGATCGGCAGGGAACGGCGCTACACCTGGGCCCGGGCGTCCCTGGCTGACATCAGGACGGTCAAGCGGGAGCTCGGCGGCACGATGAACGACGTCGTCCTGGCCGCGATCAGCGGCGGCTTCCGCGAGCTCCTGCTCGCCAGGGGCGAACTGCCCGAATCGCACGAGGTGCCGTCGCTGGTTCCCGTCTCGGTGCGAGCGCCCGACGACGAGGACAGCTACGGCAACCGGGTGTCGGCGGTCGTCGCCGATCTCCCTGTCCACATCGCCGACCCGGTGGAACGGCTCGCGGCCGTCCGCGCCGAGCTGCAGTCACTGAAGGCCAGCAGGGAAGCGATGGTCGGCGAGACGCTGGCCGGCCTGGGCAGCTACAGCCCGTACCTGCTCGCGTCCTGGTGGGTCAGGATCGCGCTCGCGGCCCAGCGGGAGATCGTGACGGTCACCACGAACGTGCCGGGTCCCCGCCAGCCGCTGTACGGGATGGGCCGCCGCCTGGTGGAGATCATCCCCTACGTGCC
>JASHPP010000282.1 GCA_030038035.1 Trebonia sp. | reverse complement strand
GGCCGCTGCTCGGCCCGGTCCGTGACGTGGTCGCGGTGGCCGGGCGCAACCTCAACGTCATCCGCCGTACGCCCAGGCTGCTGATATTTTCCACCATCCAGCCGCTGGTGTTCCTCGTGCTGTTCCGGTACGTGTTCGCCGGGGTGGCCGCGAAGACACTGCCGTCCGGGCTCCCGTACGTCGACTACCTGATGCCCGGCATCTTCGTCCAGGTCACCGTCTTCGGCGCCATGAACACCGCCATCGGGCTGGCCGCGGACCTGCAGACCGGCCTGCTCGAGCGGTTCCGGTCGCTGCCGATGTCCCGGGTCGCGGTGCTGGCCGGCCGCACGCTGGCCGATCTGGCCCGCAACGTCTTCGTGGTCGCGCTGATGACCGGGGTAGGGTTCGCGGTCGGCTTCCGGATCCACAACGGCGCCGGCCCCTTCCTGGTGGGCCTGGTCCTTGTGCTCGCGTTCGGCCTGGCCATGTCCTGGGTCTACGCGGTGATCGGCCTGGCAGTCGGTGACCCGGAAACCGCTCAGGCGGCCGGCTTCCCGGTGCTGGCCCCGCTGGTCTTCGCCTCGTCGGCGTTCATCCCTGTGGCCACGATGCCCGGATGGCTGCAGGCGTTCGCCGCTCACCAGCCGGTGTCCTATTCCGCGTCGGCGGTGCGGGCGCTCGTGCTCGGCGGCCCGGCCGCCACCTACATCTGGGAATCGCTCGCCTGGTACGCCGCGATCATCATCGTGTTCGCGCCGCTCGGCGCGTGGCTGTACCGGCGCGCGGGCGGGCGCGGCTGAACTTCAGGCAGGAGGCCCAACGGCCGCCCAGCCGCGACTTTCGGCCCTGCAATTCACGGCTGAAGTGCGCCATCTTGAAGTATCGAAGTGGGCGGCCTGAGCCGGTGGCGCCTCCAGGGAGCCGGGCCGCTGTGCGGAGGTTATCATGGCACGCCCGTGGTGGCTGTTGGTGCTGGTGGCCGTGGTTACTCCGGTGCTGGCGCTCGCTTCATGCGGCTCGGTAGGCACATCGGCCCAAAGGCCAGTCCCGAGTTCTTCCGTGCCGGCCACTTCTGCTTCCCCCTCCGCGCCGGCCTCCCCGGCGCCGGCGCCGACTCACGTCCAGACCCCGGCTCCGGCACCTGCCCCGCCGTCTTCGTCCAGCCCGGTCCTCACGCTCGGCATGAGCGGCTCCGACGTCAGGGAACTGCAGCTGCGGCTCGCCGCGCTGGACTACTACCCGGGTCAGGTAGACGGCCAGTTCGGCCAGGACACCCTTGAGGCAGTATGGGCGTTCCAGGAGGTCCAGGGGCTGACCCCCACGGGAGAGGTGGGTCAGGCGACGTGGCAGGCGCTGGCAAACCCGCGCCTTCCCGCGGTGCTCGTCCCGGGCGGCGGGAGCCTGCGGATCGAGATCAACCTGGCGGATGAGGTCCTGGTCCTCTACCGCGACGACCAGGTCGCGCTGATCAGCCACGTCTCGACCGGCGGCGGCTACTACTACTGCTCGCCCGGCGGCGGCTGTGCCTACGCCATCACGCCGACGGGCGATTTCTCCACCACCACGTTCATGCCCGGCTGGGTCACGGTGCCGCTCGGCGAGATGTACAACCCTGTGTTCTTCATCGACACCGCCTTCGCGATCCACGGCGACACGTACGTGCCGCTGCAGCCGGTGTCGCACGGCTGCGTGCGCATCCCGATGGACATCGCCGAGTTCTTCTACACCCTGGTCCCGACGCCGGGCACGCCGGTGTACATCCGGGGCTGACAGCGGTAAGCGCAATGCGGCAGGGCCCCAGGGCCCCCCAGTGCCCGCGCAGCCCGTCTTTCTTTTCTGCTTTCCCGCCATTTCTCCCGGCGTGCAGGGACCGCCGTTTCTTCGCTCCCGCAGCCGGTCTCACCTTCTGGGTCGTAAGCCCCGTCATGCCGGGCTGTTCGCCCCTGGCCAGCGACGATGTGGTGATTCACCTTTAGGAAAGAGCAGCGACGGCAAACCATGCGGCATCAGCGGGGGGACAGCCGTACTTGCCAGACACCAGGCAGCCTTGGCCTCAAATAGCGCAGCTTGATCATTCCACGTGGAGGGAGGCGGATCCGGTGAGCACCATCTACGGTCCGCCAGTTCCGGCGTCAGGAGAACAGCCGCCGCCCATGCCCTGGCGGCCCCCCGGCGGGCCGGGCGGTGACGGCGGGGCAGGGAACGAGCCAGGCGGGCCGGTCCGCCGGCCGCGCCGCCGTCGAACCCTGGCCATCACGGCAGCCTGCGTCGTGCTCGTGCTGGCCGCCGCGCTCGGCACCGGCCTGGCGCTGAGCACCACGCCGGCCGCGCCGCCCAAGCCGGTGTCGCGCACGTCCGCGGTCGCCGCCGCGGTCGACCCCGGGCTGGTCGACGTGGTCGCCACCCTGGGGTACCAGAACGCGATCTCGGAGGGCACCGGGCTGGTGCTGACAAGCTCAGGTGAGGTGCTGACCAATAATCACGTGATCGACGGCGCCACCGCGGTCAAGGTCACCGACGTGGGCAACGGCCGCACCTACACGGCGACCGTGGTCGGCTACGACCAGTCCGCCGACATCGCCGTGCTGCAGGCGCAGGGGGCGTCCGGGCTGAAGACCGTCACGCTGGGCCTGTCATCGAAGGTCACGGTCGGCGAGGCGGTCATCGCCCTGGGCAACGCCGGGGGCAAGGGCGGCACCCCGTCGGTCGCCACCGGCAAGGTCACCGGCCTGAACGAGGCGATCACCGCCACCAATGAGGCAGAGCACACCTCCGAGCAGCTAACCGGGCTGATCCAGACGAACGTGCCGCTGCAGTCCGGAGACTCCGGCGGGCCGTTGCTCACCACCGCCGGAACCGTGATCGGCCTGGACACCGCGGCCTCCTCGGCGTATCAGTTCCAGTCCAGCCAGCCCAGCGTTACAGCGGCTTTCGCGATACCGATCGGCCAGGCGGTCTCGGCCGCCAGGCAGATCGCGGCGGGCCGCGCCTCGGCAACGGTCCACGTCGGCGCCACCGGCTTCCTGGGCGTCGAGGTCGCCGAGTACCCGGTGCCCTTCACCTCCCGGACCGAGGCGCTGGTCCTCGGCGTCATGGCGGGACTGCCCGCCGCCAGGGCGGGCCTCGTGCCCGGCGACGTCATCGTCTCGGTCAACGGCCACGCCGTGACCTCCCCATCCGGCATACGGGCACTGCTGGAGCCGTACCATCCCGGCGCCCGGGTCAGCATCGGCTGGCAGGATGTCTCCGGCCAGACTCATACGGCAACGGTCGTCCTCGCCACCGGCCCCGCCGACTGACGCCGCCCGCCGTCACCCGTCCCTGGCTTGCGCCTGGGCGGCGACCCGTCGCATCCGGAGCATGAGGGAGGCAGATGGCGTGACCTTGCCTGACATGTAAGTGGACAGGCGCGGACGGGAGGTGCCGAGCCGGAGTGCGAAGTCCTGCTGCGACAGGCCGGACCGGCCGACGAGGTCGCGTATCTCGCCCGCGACCTCGTCACGCTCGGCGTCGGCGGCGTCTTGGCGGGCCCGCTCGATGACGGTTGTCAGCAGCTCGCTGGTGCCGTAGGGCCGTGATATTCCGAGTGCCTCAAGGACCTGCTGCGCGACCGGTCCCCACGGGTCGGCGCGGATAGCGGCGGCCAGCCGCCGCCAGTCGGGCAGCGTGCCGCGCTCCACCGCGGCGAGGATGCTCTCGAAGGGCCAGGTCTCGACGGGATCGTCGACGGAGGCGGTGATGTTCCGGAACCTCAGCGCGCTCATCGTGTCATCTCCACGGCCAGTGACCGGCACACGCCGACAACAGTTTCCCAGCTGGTCCAGCGCGCGTCGAGGCTCTTATAGCTGCCCAGCTGCCTGATCGTCCGCTCATCGGCTGGACGGGGATCGGCGAGCTGGCGGGCGAGCTGCGTTGCGACGCCCTCCGCCTCAGGGCCGCGCTGGTCGGTGTAGTACTGGTCGATGCGGGCGAGGACTTGCCCGGAATGCGGGATCCCGTACCGGTCGGACAGGGCGGCCACGTCGAGATAGTCCCGGACCTGGTTCCGCCGGACGATCAGGTAACCCTTGATCCGCAGGGTCTCCTCCGGTGTGGGTACGCGCAGCTTGTGCCCGGAAGGCAACTCAACCTCGGTAACCTCGAGCGGCCTGCTCCGGATGAGCTGGCGGACGCCGGACTCGATGCCGCCAAGCTCGCCGAGAATGACCTTCCCTGGGGTAACCCTGTTGGTGACCCATCCTTCTGTTGCCTCAATCGCCTCAAGGACGGTGTCGAAGCGCACGTTCAGGTCCGCCAGCACCTGGTCGTGATCGAACGACGTGCGATGGCTGGCCCACGGCGCCGCGGGCGAACCGCCGACCAGGATGACGTCGGGGACGACAGCCTGAAGGCGCGCCGCCGACTCAAGCACGCGCACCAGTTCAGGACGGTTCAGCCCTTGGGTCACGTCCGCGCTTTCAGGCATCGGCGTCGCCCTTCCCCGGTCGATAGCTCTCGTATCATATCTGATACGAAACATAACGACGCGGAAGCGGGTTGAACGGCGCTATGCGGGACGGGGGACACGGTCGGCCCGCCAGCAGGACGACCGCATCGGGAACTCGACCAGCCCGTCCCCGTCGGCCCGCTGCCGCAGCGCTTCGCGCGCGCGGGCCAGCCCTGCTGCCCGTTCCCCGGCGGGTGCCGTGATGACGCCGCTGTAGGTGGCCATCCAGTCGACGGCGTCGTCGACCGTCATCATCCTGGTGAACGTGAACGACGCGCTGGCGATGTTCTCGAACGGCGCGTTCTCCGGCAGCATGACCTCCCGCCCGCGGTGCGGGCGTGGTCTGGCGTCCTCGCCCGGCCGGACGGCGTACGGCCCGCGGAGCCGGTCGAGTTCGGCGATCCAGTCCACCCGGCGGTCCCGGCTCGTCCAGATCACTCCCAGGCGGCCGCCGTCACGCAGCACCCTGGCGATCTCGGGAACGGCCTGGCCATGATCTAGCCAGTGCCACGCCGACGACACGAACACCCCGTCCGCGCTCGCGTCAGGAACCGGGATGTCCTCGCCCCGGCCCGCGACGGCGCGGACGCCTGGCGACCGGTCCGCCAGCACGGCGCGCATCCGGTCGTCGGGCTCGACGGCGATGACCTGCCTGCTCCTGCGTTGCAGCGCCCGGGTGAAAAGCCCCGTGCCGGCGGCGAGGTCCACCGCGACCTCGCAGTTCTCGGGTACCAGCCAGTCGAGCGCCGCTTCCGGCGGACCGGGCCGCACCCGGTCGTAGTCGTCGGCCACCTGGCCGAATGAGGTCGCCCGCGCTTCGCTACCGGCCACGCTCGCACGCTAACACACGTCCGGTTGGCCCGGCACGCGCCCGATCAGCATTCGCACGGGAACGGGCTCGACGAACGGCGCGTGCGGGGTGACGGCGCGGCGGATCTCGTCAGCGAAGGCGGCCCGCTGGCCCGGCGGGGGCAGCCGCTGGACTGACAGCGCGGAGTAGACGCCGCCGACAAGGTGGTCGAAGTCGAGTTCGTCGGTGTAGTCGTAGCGGATCTCGGTTACGTCAAGCCCGGCTTCGGTGATCGCGTCGCGGTAGCGCTGCTGGCTGGCGTCGTCGGTGCCGCAGGCGTTGCTGGGGCTGCTGCCCTGCCACTGGTAGAGGAAGCCGCGCAGCGCCCGTGACCAGGCACTGTCCTGCAGCCACATCGGTGTGCCGTTGGTGACCACCGCGATCCCGCCGCCCGGGCGCAGCAGCGGGACGAGCGCGAGGATCAGCTCGCGGTAGCGCATCCAGTGCAGGGCCTGCGCGATCGTGACCGCCCCGGCGCGGCGGCCGCCGAGCAGCGCCGCGAATGCGGGGATGTCGGTGTCGGCGCCGAGCAGCCAGCTAACGTTCGTGACACCCTGTTCGGTGGCGGCTTGCCTGGCGCGGGCCAGCATGTCCGGCTCGGGGTCCACTCCGGCGACGGCCCGCACCCGGCGGGCGATCGGCAAGGTGAGCTGCCCGGTCCCGCAGCCAAGGTCGATGACAAGATCGTCGCCGGTCAGGCCGAACGCGCCGGTGAGCATGTCGATCACGGCCGCCGGGTAGCCGCGCCGGTACTGGTGGTAGAACCCGGCGACCTCGCCGCCGAAGCCGAGATCTTCGCCCACGCCTCAAGCGTGGGCGAAGGAGGCCCGCCGCGGTAGCGGTTCAGCGCACCGCGTAGCGCGTCAACCGTTTAGCCGGGTGAGACGTCGGCCCGTGTCCGGTCGATATCCCGGTAAGGCCCCAGCCCCGGCCCCGGCCCCGGCGCCGGCGCCGTCCCACCACTCCGTCCGGTCCCGTGCCCGGGCCTGCAGGCGGACATGGGATATTCCTATCCGTACTTCCCGCAATTCCCTAAAGCATCGGGCCGCCTCTGCTATGCAATCCTCTCCCTTTTTTGAATTTTTTGGATGATCTTGTTTTTCATATTGTGCTACCAGAATGCGCGTGCTAACCTGGAAGTTAGAACATCAGTACGTTTAAGTAGGCTATACCAGGCAGGAGGTGATCCAGGATGTGCGGTGCAGATGACCGGTCGCCCGGCGATATCGGTGAGGCGCTGCGGCTGGTGCACGCGGGCCTGGATTACCTTAACGGCCCGGGCGGGGCGTGGGCGGAGGCCGCGGCGCTGGGGGAGGTGCTGGTGTCGCTGGGGGAGATCCGGGCGAAGTTCACCGCCGCGCACGCCGCTGTGCTGCGCCGGTTCGACGCGGCCGGCGCCCATGACGCGGACGGGTACCCAACCTCGGCGTCCTGGCTGGCCGCCAGGACGAGGATGACGCTGCGGGACGCCCGGGCGGATGTGAAGCGGATGCGTCGGCTCGGCGAGCACCCGGGCATTCAGGACGCGCTGGCAGGAGGCCAGATCTCGGAGTCGCTGGGCCGGGAGATGGCCGAGTGGACCCGCAGGCTGCCCGGTGAGCTGCGCAGCGAGACCGAGCAGATCCTGCTGCAGGCCGCGGCGGCGGGCGCGGACCTGGATGACCTGAAGCTGATCGCGGCCTACGCGCTGGAGAAGTGGCGCTCCCAGCGGCCCGACCCCGATGACGACGACGGGTTCGATGACCGGTTCGTGCAGCTGGGCTTCACGTTCGGCGGCGCCGCGTGCATCCGCGGCGGGCTGACCCCCGAGTGCGCGGCCGCGGTGCGGGCGGTGCTGGAGGCACTGGGCAAGAAGCGGGGCCCGGAAGACCACCGCACCGAGGGCCAGCGCTTCCACGACGCCCTGCAGGAGGGCTGTGAGCTGCTGATCCGGGCCAAGATGGTGCCCGGCCGGGCCGGCGCTGACACCCACGTGCACGTGCACGTGCCGCTGTCGGCGCTGCGCGACCTGCCCGGCGCCTCCGAACTGGAGGCCGCCTGGCTGGCCGCCCAGCTCGGCGAGCCCGGCTACCTGACCGGCAAGGACGCCGAAGCCGCGGCCTGTGACGCGCTGATCATCCCGGTCGTCACCGGCCACGCCGACATGGCCGTCATCGACCAGATGATCGACCTGGCGCTGTCGGCGGCCGGCTGGCACGGCCAGCCCGGCGACGGCCACGGCACCGGCGGCGATCAGGCCGCGCCGCCGTCCCCGCAGGCGCGGGCCGCGCTGCGGTACGCGATCGCCCGGCTGGCCATCGACTTCGTCTCCGGCCCGAACGGGATCGCCGCCGCGCTGCGCACCGGCCTGCTGCAGCCGCCGTTCAGCACCCCCAGCCTGCCGCTGGACATCGGGGTCTCCGACGCCATCCCGGCCGCCATCCGCCGCGCGGTCATGCTGCGCGACAGGCACTGCGCCTGGCCGGGCGGCTGCGACCGGCCCGCCTCCGACTGCGACGTGCACCACATCGTGCACAGGAGCGACGGCGGCCCCACCAGCGTCACCAGCTGCGCCCTGTACTGCCAGTACCATCACGACATCTGCATCCACCGCTGGGGCTGGCAGGTCATCCTGCACCCCGACGGCACATCCGAAGCCCGCAGCCCCGACGGCCGCCAGGTCCTGCGAAGCCACGCGCCGCCCACCGCCCCCGCCGCCTAACGGGACTACCGGGGGGCTCACTCGCCGCTGCGCTCTTCCAGTGCGCGCAGGGCCTCGTCGAACGGCCGCTCCAGCCAGGCGAGGTGGCTGGCCTCGCCGTGATGGTGCGTCGTGACCTGATCAGGCCTCCTGACCGCAGTGTGCCGGACGTACTCGCGGGCACCTTCCACGAGGGTCCGCATATAACGGATGCCCTCGGGGTCGGTCATCGTCCAGTCCCCGCCGCAGGCGACGTAGACCGGCGAGGTGTGGGCGAAGACCCGGCGACCCCAGTCATCGAGGTGGTAATCGGCGCCGAATGCCCGGCCGGCTATCCACGAGTGGCCGTCGATCCGCAATTCCTCGCTGATTTCGGCCTGCCGCCCGCCGCCCGCTTCCGCCCGGAAAACGACCTCGCCGTTGCGCACGACTTCCAGCGAAAGGAGCGGGAAAATGCTGCGCACCGCGGCCTGGACGCTGACCGTTCCCGGCCCGGAAAGCCCGACGGTATCACCGGGCTCGCGCCCGTCGACCGAGAGCGTCAACAGCGGCCCGCCGGAAAGGAACGTGCGACCCGACCGCACCGCCCGGCACCAGGCCGCATAGCTGAACTCCTCGTCCAGCCGCGCGTACGTGCGGTACAGGCCGACCGGCACGCCGCTTGTCATCTTGTCGGTGCCGCCGACCAGCGGCAGCCGGTAGCCGCTGTTCAGGTACCGGTAATACTCGAGGGTCGCGTCGCCGGAGTGGGCCAGCATCTCGACGGCGTCGGCCCGGCCGGTCGCGACGAGAACGGCCGGCTCGCCGTTCGGATTCGGGAAATGCGCGGCGACGACGGTGCCGCCCTGCACGTGCGTCCGGTCGGCCCAGTCGCTCAGCGTCGCGTCAAGCGCGCCGCCGAGCTCGGCCTCGTCGGGACCGTCGCTGCACCACGGCATGACCGGCTCTTTCAGGCCCCACAGGACCATGTGGCCGAGCATGTGCTGCCGGTTTTCCTGGCCGACGTACGTGACGTAGCCGCCGCCGTCGACGACGCCGGGCTGGCCGGAAAAATCCTCGGTGTTGGTGAACAGCGCGCCCCACTGCGTCTGCAGCAAATTGACGACACGCAGGTCCTCGCCCCGTTGCTCGAGCTGAGCGCCCGGGGTGGACAGGAAGTGCACGTGGGAGTCGCCCGACCACCATCCTTCCGCGGCCATGTCAGCCACGCGCCTGATCCGCAGCGTCAGCTCGCGCTGCCCCGGCTCGATCCGCACGGTCTGCCGGAGCGGTTCGTATTCGAAGCCGCGCGCGACGTCCGCGACGACGTCGCCACGTGGCAGCCATCCCTGGCAGGTGCCGTCGATGTATGCGTAGCTGCGCTGGCCAAGCCGGGTGTCACCGCCGACGTCGTAATGCCAGCTGCGGAGATTTTGCGTGACGTGATTGTGGTGGCCGTGCGGCTGGTAGGGAACTCCCTCGGCCGAACAGAAATGGACCCGGCACGGCACCGGCCGCCCGCTCGCGTCGTCGACGACGCTGACATGCACCCAGTTGCGGCCCCCTTCCGTCAGCTCAACCAGGACCTGGCCGGCGTCCGCCCGCCCGTCACGTTCCACGTCGCCCCAGCGCACCCGGCCGAGTTCGCCGCCGCCGCGCCGTACCGCGACGGTGGCCGACGGCAGCGCGGCGATCGACGCGTACGCGGACGTTCCTTCCCTCGCTCCCCAGCCAGCCCGGTCGTCCTCGCCGGGCAGCGGCTGCGGATAGGTCGCGACACCCCGGTCCACCTCGACATCGAGGACTCCGCCCCGCCCGTCCCGCGGCGTGATCCGCACCGGGCGCGCCGGCGCGCGGACGAACGGGTGCTCGTCGACGTCGCTTGTCGTGATCCCGGCCACGATGAACCGCGGCCCGCGCGGGATGAACTCGATCCGCTCGACCGCCCGGTCCGGATGCGGATTCTCCCAGCACCACAGGAAATAGCCGGTCGGCCATCCCATGGCGTGCTCGACCAGGCGGGCCCCGGCTTCGCCCCACCTGCCCTCAAAACGCGGCAGGTTGTGGTCGCTGGTGTCGGTGACCGCGAGGAACGGCAGACGCCCCCACCCCGGCGGCACCACCTGGATCTCGAACCGCTCCCGGATGGCCGCGGTGGCGACCTGGCCGCCGGCGAGGTGGAAAACATACTCCGCGACCGTCTGGCCGACGGCGTGACCGGCCGGTGCACCCGGTTCGAGCTGCCGGTGCGCGATGATCACGCGCCGCGCCAGCCGGCCGATCCCGACCGACGCCGGGACGCCAGGCAGCAGGAAGCACCGCTCCGCGGCCGGCGGCTCCGACCCGATCAGGAACGGCAGCCCGTGCAGGTCCACCCTCCCGAGCGGAACATCGCCCGGCTCATCGGCGAGAACATCCACACCCGCGTTGCATGCAGCGGACAGGTCTACTGGCTCATAGCTCGGCATGCGTCCGATCGTAGGTCGCGTGCCCGGCCCGGCCCCAGCCAATTTCTTCCCCAGCCCCGAGCACCTGCCCGTCCGCGCACCGCTGCCCGCCCGTCGCCCGTCCTGTTCCTTTTTTTCCCGAACGGACCGTGCCGACTGCCCTGCCTCGGCTCCCGCTCGCGCTCCTGTCAGCGGCGCCGGCGCGACGACCCGTGCCGCCCGCCACCCCCTGATGGTGCGTGATCACGCGCCGAAAGGCTCGTCGCCGTACTGGTCGTGCAGAGAATGTCGCACGAAAACGCGCCTGAGACGGGGCGTAGGCGAGGTCTTCGTCGCGGAACATGTCGAGCTGGGCGACCCCGGTGTAGGCAGGCGGCAGCCCGGCCGGGTCGGCGACGCGGGCCGGTTACCCGGTGACGGTGTCGGCGGGGATCGCGTAGGGGATGCGGGCCGTGGTGATCTTGGCGCGGGCCCGCACCAGGCGCTTGGCCATGGTGGCCTCAGGCACCAGGAAGGCGCGGGCGATGGCCGCCACCTCGAGCCGGGCCAGCGTGCGCAGCGAGAGGGCCACCTGGGCCTCACGGCTAAGCGCCGGGTGGCAGCAGGTGAAGATCAGGCGCAGCATATCGTCGCGCAGAGACGTCTCTGGCTCCATCGCCTCGATCGCCTCCTCGATCTGGTCCGGTGCGGCCCCGGTTCCCCAGCGAAACGCGGCGGTCTCCTTGGCCGCCCGGGCTGACTCGCGTCGCAGCAGGTCAAGCGCCTTGCGGCGGGCGACCACCGCCAGCCAGGCCCGCGGGTTGTCAGGGATCCCCGTTTTGGGCCAGGCCTCCAGGGCGGTGATCGTGGCCTCGGAGAGCGCGTCCTCGGCGACGGCCAGGTCGCCGATGGTCCTGGCCAGCGTGGCCAGCACCCTGGGACCTTCGCCCTTCAGCACCTCGACCAGAGTGCCTGCGGCGTCCATACCGAGGTGCCTAGGCGTGGGCCGGCGCTACCGGGCGAAGCTCGATCTTCCCCCTCCAGGCAGCCGGGATCTGCGCCGCCCACCCGATGGCCTCGTCCAGGTCGGCCGCCTCCAGCAGGAAGTACCCGGCCAAGACCTCCTTCGCCTCGGCGTAAGGGCCATCGGTCACCAGGACCTCGCCGCCCTTGCCGCCCGACACGGTGATGGTCGTCGCCATAGTCACCGGGTGCAGAGCTTCGCCGCCACGCATGACCCCGGCCTCGGTGGCCCGCCGGGCGAACTCCGTGTACTCGGGGGTGAACTCCACATCCGGCACCGAGTCCCAGGGGATGTCCCGGTCGTAGTAGCACAAGGCCACATACAGCGCCATCGTCAAGGCTCCTTCCGTTCGGCGGACGAAGTCCGCACCGTTTTACTCTGGCGATCACGACCGTGCCAACGCTGTTGCGGATGCGGAACTGTTCGGATCCGGGTACGGGGCGGCTCCCCGGAAAAGAGCGCCCCGTACCCGGGAGACGGCACCCTAGCTGGCGGGGCTGTTGTGGTAGGAGGCGATGCGCCAGCCGCCGTCGCGCCTGACCAGCACCCAGGTCGCACGCACCAGGCGCCCGCTCGCGACAGCGTCCTGCCCGGGGAAGATGATCCCGTCCTCGCTGACCACGATGCCCGTGTCGCCGGTAAGAAAGCGGACGTTCACCGGGTGGGCGGCCACCCGCGACCCGCTGAGCGGGCCCGCGAACGCCGCGGCTATATTGCTGCGGATCTCCTCGCGGTCCTTCTCGTAGACACCGGGCTGGATCACGCTGGCGTCCTCGGTATAGTCGGCCACGAACGCCTCGGCGTCGCCGGCTTCCCACGCCTGGTAGACGCGCGCGAGCACGTCGAGAACGGCCTGCCGGTCAGCGTCAGACCCTGCCGTGGTGGTCTTACTGGTCATCGGTCTCCTCGTTTCTCTCCGCGTGGTGGCGAGCGCCACCGGGAGAAGGACGGACGGGCCCGCCCGGAGAGGACACCCTCGCGGTGCGAAACCGGAAAAATTTGAACCAGGATTACCGCGCCGGGGCTTGATCAGACACCAGCCGGGGCCGGCCCGCCAATGTCGCAGCTGTTCGCCGAGTTCGGTGTGCCAGCGGGCGGGCCTCCGCCTGCTCAGTGCAGATCGCCGGGATGAGCCCTACGTCGCCCAGGCGGTTATGAAGGGCCGACGGCTTGCTGCTGCAGTGAATGCAGCCATGCCGACGGCATCGGAAAATTCGGCACGCTAGCGGGCCGCGTCGGTTACCTTGCCGGTCCGGCGGTAGTGCGCGAGGGTTTTTCGGACCTGCCGGCGAATCCCCACGTCCGGGTCGTTGTGGCGGGATTCCAGGGCCTGGATCACAGCCGGGACCCGGGGCGCGGGCGTGCTGTCGGTGATGGCGTGGATCACGTCGCCGCGGACTCCTGGATCGGGATCCGCGGCCAGCTCGAGCAACCTCGTCCACACCCGGTCATCGTCGGCCCGGACATGGCAGGTGCACAGGTTCCTGCAGGCGAGCTGGCGAGCCCCGCTCTCCTCGCTCCGGGACAGCTCCAGCAGCCCGTCGATAGCATCCTTGGCTGTGCGCCCCTCGGCGGCCGGCAGGCCGATCCCTGCCTTCTCAGCGATCTTGCTCCACCGTCCCACCGTCCAGACGATAGCCCCGGCCGGGCGCCCGGACCACGGATTATCCCGCCGGCGGCTGCGTCGAACCCTTGACTGCACTGGTCACCGAAACGACCGGAACAGCCGCGCGCGGCTTCGCTGAATGGGCTCGCGCTGGGACTCGGTGGCTCCAGGCAGGGCGCTCCGCGCCCGGCACGTCGGCGGCAACGACAGCGCAGGCGATGTCAGCAGCCCCCTCCGCGGCACAAGCGCGCATCCTTGGCTCTTGCCGCGATGAAAACTTATGCAGCGGTCATCTCGGATGACGGGCAGGCGCCGCCTCACGTTCCGGCGCGGCCGAGCGTTTGCATGGTATGGATACCAGCACAAACACCGGCCTGTTCGCGCAGGCCATCGATCCCGCCCGTCTCGATATCGTTTACCGCACCGGCAGCGACGGCCACGGCAACCGGCTTCGCCCGTTCGCCGCCACCGGCCAGGGCGAGCCGCTGCGCTGCTGCCTGCGCTACGCCCAGCCAGGTGAGCACATCACGCTGATCTCCTACGCGCCGTTCGACCACCCCTCGGTCTGGACAGAAGTCGGCCCGGTCTACATCCACGCGGCCCGCTGCGACGGCTACCAGCCGGCCGGCCGGCTGCCCAGCCAGCTGGCCACCGGCCCGCGGGTCCTGCGCACCTACCGGGCCGATGACACGATGAACTACGACCACAACACGGTGGTCACCGACGACGCCGATCTGGAGCCGATCATCCATCGTCTGCTCGGCGAACCTGACGTCGCCACGGTGCACGTGCGCACCCTGGCCCCGCAGTGCTTCCTCTACACCGTCACGGCCTGGCCTGCCGACCCAGCTTCCGGCCGCCTGCCTGGCGAGTGCGACGGCTAGCAATCGAGTTGCCTCATCGCACGTCACCGGGCAGCCCCTCCCTTACCCCGCAGACTCGGTGTGCAGAGTGCTTGGCCTGATTCGGCGATCACGAATTTTTATGCAGTCCGGCCGGCTTAGGCGGGTTTCGGCGATCAAGCCGTTACCAGTTTGCGCGCGCGCATAGCCGTTCGGCGCGACGTGCCTCGGCGCGGGACGGCCGTAGTCAGCTATAACTGATCTGGTTGATCTGCGCGGCCGTGACGAGGTTGGCAAGGTATGTGAGGCCGACCTGGATGGCACCGGGGTGACCATGCTGGTCACCGGCCAGAAGGTCCCGTACGGGGTGGCGGTGGGCCCGCGATGAGCCACGGCCGGGAGTGTGCCGGTTCGCCCGTTGGCCGGCAGACAGAGCCTCACTGCCCACACGAAGCGATCGGCGGCGCGCCGGGTGACGCACCGAGCCTGAGGTCCTGGTGAAGAACTTCGGTTCTGAGATCCTGACGTTCACTGGCAGCTATCCCGGTAAGGAGCAGCTTCCCGCAGCGGGCACGTGCGCCGGCGGATGTCTGAACCGGGCGGCATCATGGTCGCCATCTGAGCATCCAAGCAGGCATGACCGAGGACGGACATGATCACAGAAGGGCTGCCGGGAGAGGGACCGCTGCGGATCGGCTCGGTGGCCCTCCCGGCCGGGGTGCACATCGTCTCTGGTTACGGCACGAGACAGCCGGTTGCCTGGGCGACGATTCAGCCTGTGCCCGAGCCCGACAAGATCTGGGCTGCCCTGTCGGCCGCGCACCCGCAGACCGGGCTGGTGCCCTTCCTGCTAGAAGGCCTAGAAGGCGGGGCCGCCGATCCGGGCAGCACACAGCGGCCGTGGGACGAGGGAGAGTTCGAAGATCCCGCCGATTCCGCTGAGCTGGACCGGCTGGACGCGGAGGCGCTGCTGGAGTCCTGGTGGAACTCGCGGCTTGAGCCGCTGGCCGAGGGCCACGCCGAAGACCCCGTGCACATTCTCGTGCGGCTGCCGTTCAGCCGCAGGTTCCCCGGCCTGGCCCCCGCCGAGAAAACGCCCCGGGACCTCAGGGAGCTCCATCTCGCGCTGGCCTGGTCACGGCGACCAGCACGGATCGGGCTGGCGGTCGCTGACCGGCCTGCCGACGTCCTGGCGCGGATCGGCTGGACCGGAGCCGCCAACAGGCTGCCTACGCCGCTGCCCATCACCGCGGTCTTGCGCTCATGGGAAGACCGGTTCGGCGCCCGGCTGCTGCAGATCGGCTTCGACAGGATCAGACTCCTGGTCGAACGGCCGCCCCGGACCGCTGACGCTGCCCTGCGTCTTGCCGCTGAGCAGCACGTCTTCTGTGACGAGTGCCAGCACGGAAAGAGCGAGATGGGCACCGCTGTGCCCGGCCTGGACACTGTCCCCGGCCTAGCGCTCTGCGTGCTGAGCGTACCGGCATGGACCTTCTGGTGGGACTAAACCACGACCGGGCAGCTGCACGGGAACGCGCGCGGAGCCGCCGATCTGAACGGTGACGAGCTGGTGAGCGTTGGTCCGCTGGCGCGGCTATATCCGGTTGATCGGCGCCGTGTGCGCGGCCTAGATTCGCGAGATGCCAGCCGCGTCGTATCCCAACTTCGCAGGCAAGCACGGGCACGAGGCCATCTTCTCGCCCACCGAGGTTGTCGCGAACCTGACGGCGAGCGGCGCGGTGCGGGCCCCCGATGCGGTGATTTTCACCTATCAGCAGTTCCTGCTCGATGAGCTGAGGGCACGCGGTGTGCGGCCTACCACGGGATATCCCGGCCCGTGGAGGTCGCTGTGGTTTACCGGCGGCGGGGTGCGCACCATCGCGGTCGTGGGCGGGTTCGGCATCGGGGCGCCTGCGGCGACAGCGGTGCTGGAAGAGCTCATTGCCCTCGGCGCCCGGGAGTTCATCTCCATCGGGGCGGCCGGGTGCCTGCAACCGCAGTGCAGCTTCGGCGAGGCGGTAGTGTGCACCGGCGCGATCCGCGACGAAGGAGTGTCGCATCACTACGCGCCCGCCGAGAAGTTCGCTTGGCCGTCGGAAACGCTCACCCGCCGGCTGGCACAGTCGCTGACGGCCGGCGGGAGCACTCCGCGGTCTGGCCTGGCCTGGACCATCGACGCGCCGTTCCGGGAAACCGTGGCGGAGGCGCAGAGCTACCAGGCCGAGGGAGTTGTGTGCGTAGAAATGGAAGCAGCGGCATTGTTTACCGTCGGCCGGTACCGCGGCGTCGACGTGGCCGCCGCCTTCGCGATCAGCGATCACCTTCTCGCCGAGGATCGGTGGACCCACGCCTTCGGCACCCCCACGCTCCGCCAGGCCTCAATCCGGCTGCTCGACGCCGCCCTGCACGCACTCAGCCAGCAAGAATCCCCACCTGATAATCCGGGATCCGCAGCCCACGCGTGATCCGCCTGACGAGCTGGATCCGCCGGTCTGCGCGAGTTCGGCAGTAGTCCGGGAGTGCAGCCAGGCTCGACGGCGGCCCGGCCCGTACCGGGCCGGCCCGGCGAGATAGCTTCGGCACCATGCAGAACTCGGTCGCGCTGGGCGGCGATGCCCGGCTGCTCGTCCTGGACGTGACCGACGCCGCGAGCATCGACGCCGCCGCGCGCCAGGTGGGCGCGCTGGACATCCTGATCAACAACGCCGGCGTCTCCGGCGACGACAAGACGGCGGACCGGGAAGACCTTAGCGCCGTCCGGCGCATCTACGAGACGAACGTCTTCGGGGTCATGGCGGTGACCAACGCCTTCTTGCCGGCACTGCGGCGGTCGGCGCATCCGCGGATAGTGAACATCTCCAGCGGCACCGGATCGCTGGCCTGGGCCACCGGCCCGCAGTTTCCGCACCGGGGCAGCTACGCCGCCTACCGGTCATCCAAGACGGCGCTGAACGCGCTGACCGTGTTCTACGCGCACGCCCTGGCCGGTGCCTGCATCAAGGTGAACGCGCTGGCACCCGGCCTGCGCCGGACCGGCCTCAACGCCACCGCCGCCGCCAGCGGCGGCGACCCGGCCGAGGCGGCGGCAGGCGCGATCCGGCTCGCCCTGCTGCCAGACGACGGGCCCTCCGGTGGGTTCTTCTCCTGGGACGGAACTGCGGTGCCGTGGTAACAGCACCTAACGAATCTTCCGGCGCGTCCCCCAGCACCCGGCCTGCGACTATGCCGTCGCACCGAACGGCGATGCGCGCGGAGGGTGCGACCCGTGCTGGAACCGCTCGCGTCGTGCTGGCCGGATGGCCGCGGGGGTGAAGCCGGTGCCGATCGGCAGGCTCGCGATCAGCGGGCTTTCGGCAGCGGGGGTATAACCGGGTCGTGACCGGCGATACGGCTGGCGAACCGGCCTGCCGCGCCTGCGGCAGCCGCGCGGTGGTGCCCGTGGTGTACGGGGCACCCAACGCGCTGCTCGCCCCGTTGTTTGCGTCCGGGCAGATCGAAGCCGGTGGCGCCATAGACAGGCTGGCCGACCACAGCGGCGCCCACTGGCTATGCCGGGGCTGCGGGGCGAGCTGGCGCGGCGGGATGTTCGATGCCGGATCTGGGAACTCCCCCGCCGACCCGGTGCTGATCGGCGGCCTTGCCGAGCACCCCGTCCGGATCCGGGCCGAGCAGATGTACCTGGTAGAGCGGTTCGGCCTGCCAGCCGGCCTGGCTGCCGGCGGCAAGGGATGGCGGATGGCGGCGCAGGCGGCCGCCCGCGCCGGCGACCGCATGCTGGACATGCTGACCATCGAGTTGCCCGACGGCACCTCGCGGGTCGTGTACTTCGAGCTGGCCGGGCCCGGACAGGCGACGCGAACGCCGCGGCGACCCCTGCCGTGGTGGCGCCGCCGGCCCCGAGGCTAGCGAGCGGATGGTCTCGGTTGCCGAAGTCGTTTGGGATGGCCGGACGGGCTAGCGTGTGCAGGTGCGGCTGACTGTCCTGGGCGGGTGCGGTGCTTGGCCTGAAGCGGGCCGGGGGTGCAGCGGTTACCTGGTCGAGCAGGACGGTTTCCGGCTGCTGATCGATCCGGGGTACGCCACGGTGCCGCGATTGCTGCAGCTCGCGGCCGCTGACGCGGTCGATGCGGTGTTCGTCAGCCATGGGCATCCCGACCATTGCGCCGACCTCAATCCGCTGCTGCGGGCTCGGGCGCTGGGTGATGATCCGGCACCGCCGCTGCCGGTGTACGCGCTGGCCGGGGCGCTGGATGCGGTGCTGGCCCTGGATCGCCCGCAGACCCTGGCAGGCGCATACGAGGTCCACGTCGTCACCGCTGGCGCGAGCCTGGAGATCGGGCCGTTCCGCGCCTGGACCCGGCTCCTTCCGCACTGGCTGCCTAACATCGGCATCCGGCTGACCGCAGCGGGGCGGGCGATGGCCTACACCGGTGACAGCGGCCCGGCCGAAGCGGTGACGGAGCTAGCGCGGGGTGCCGACCTGCTGCTGGCCGAGGCAACCTACGCTGACCAGGTCCCGGATGACTCCCGGCCGTACCTGTCCAGCGCCGCCGATGCGGGCAGGCACGCGGCCCGCGCCGGCGCGGGGCGGCTCATACTGACCCACCTGTGGCCGGGCACCAGCCACGACCGGGCGCGAGACGCCGCCGCCGCACCTTACGGCGGCGATATCGACGTCGCGGCCCCCGGCCTTGTCATCAGCCTGCAATGAACCGGTCCGCAAGGAAGCGTTGTTATCGGGTGCCGATCAATATCGCGACGTGCACGCGCTCGCAGAAGCGATCTTGCGGGGCTACGGCCGCGCGGACCTGCCCGGCGAAAGCGGACCGCTCGCTGGCGGCCGGTATCCGCTGGCCCATCGCTGAGTAAACGCCGCCGACCAACTCGTCGAGGTCGAGGGTCGCGACATAGTCGACGGCGGTGGTGAACACGTCAAACCCCGCCGCTGCCAGATCGTGCCGGTAACGCTGCTGGCTCTGCTCGTCGGTGCCGCACGCATTCGTCAGCGTGGTGCCCAGCCAGTGCTCAAGGAAATCACGCAGCGCCCGGGACCAGTCGTTTTCTTGCAGCCACAGCGGCGTCCCGTTGGTGACGACCGCGATACCGCCGCCCGGGCGCAGCAGCGGGATGGCGGCCCGGAACAGGTCCTGGTGGTTCATCCAGTGCAGGGCCTGAGCGATCGTGACCGCGGCAACCGACCGGTCTCCGAGCAGGCAGCGCAGTGCCGGGATATCGGTGTCGGCACCCAGCATCCACATCACGTTGCGTGCGTTCGCGTCGCGGGCAGCTTGCTGGGCGTGCTGGAGCATGTCCGGTTCAACGTCCATGCCGATCACAGCTCGTACCCGCCGGGCTATCGGCAGGCTCAGCTGACCGGTGCCGCAGCCCAGATCGACGGTCACGTCCTGGCCGGTCAGCTTGAAGGCGGCCGCGAGAGCGTCGATGACAGCGCTGGGGTATCCGTGCCGGTACCTGCGGTAGCAGGCCGCTGCCTGACCACCGAAGTCACGCTTCATGCGCCCGGGCCGGCCGCGGCGATGAGCTCCAGGATCCGGGCCGGCGGCAGGTGCTGCTCGTAGATCCGCACGCCGAACGGCGACAGCGCGTCCTCAATCGCGTTCACGAGCGTGGGCGGCGCGACGATCATGCCGCCCTCGCCCACGCCGCGGAAGTTGACGTCGGCGTCGAGCGGCACGGTCTCCAGGTGCTCGATCTCGATGCGGGGAACGTCGCACGCGGTCGGCAGCAGGTAATCCATGAACGTGGCGGACTGGCAGTTGCCGTCCTCGTCATACGCCGACCGTTCCAGCAGTACCGCGCCGATGCCCTGGGCGACGCCGCCGCGGATCTGGCCCTCGACGACCGCGGGGTTGATCAGCGCGCCGCAGTCCTCGGCGACGACGTACCGCTCCACCTTCACGATGCCGGTCTCGGTGTCGACCTCGACGATCGCGCAGTGACTGCCGCCGGACCAGCCTCCTTCGCCGCCGTCGAACGTGGCCACGATCTCGAGATTGGCGTCCAC
>JASHPP010000281.1 GCA_030038035.1 Trebonia sp. | reverse complement strand
GCGCGACCAGGGCGGATGATCGGCCGTACTATCGGGTAATTCCAGCTCGAAAGCCGCACGAGGAGCAGCCGCCGTGACCTTGCTTGAGCGCATCAACGGCCCGCAGGACCTCAAGGAACTCAGCCAGGACCAGCTTGGCGTCCTGGCCGCGGAGATCCGCGACGTCCTGGTGGAGACGGTAACGAGGACCAGCGGCCACCTGGGGCCGAACCTCGGCGTGGTGGAGCTGACCATCGCGCTGCACCGGGTGTTCGACTCGCCGAAGGACAAGCTGATCTTCGACACCGGCCACCAGTCCTACGTGCACAAGCTGCTGACCGGCCGCTACGGCGCATTTCACACGCTCAGACAGTCCGGCGGGCTGTCCGGCTACCCCAGCCGTCAGGAGTCCGAGCACGACCTGGTGGAGAACTCCCACGCCTCCACGAGCCTGTCCTACGCCGACGGGCTGGCCAAGGCCTACACGCTGCGGGGCGAAACCGGCCGCACGGTCGTCGCGGTGGTCGGCGACGGCGCGCTGACCGGCGGCATGGCCTGGGAAGCGCTGAACAACATCGCGGTCGCCAAAGACTCCCGGCTTGTCATCGTGGTCAACGACAACGGCCGCTCCTACCAGCCCACGATCGGCGGCCTGGCCAGCCACCTGGCGAGCATCCGGGTCAGCCAGCGCTACGAGAACGTGCTCGACCTGATCAAGGCCAGCGTGACCCGCGCGCCGATCGTCGGCCAGCCGCTCTACGGCGCGCTGCACGGTGCCAAGAAGGGGCTCAAGGATTTCCTCCAGCCGCAGGTCCTGTTCGAGGACCTCGGCATCAAGTACGTCGGCCCGATCGACGGCCACGACGAGCTGATGCTCGAGCATGCCCTGCGCAAGGCGGCCGAGTACGGCGGCCCCGTCCTGGTGCACGCGATCACCCGCAAGGGCTTCGGCTACGCCCTCGCCGAGCAAAACGAGGAAGACTGCCTCCATCAGGTCCCCGCCGCCCCGCCGAAGACCGAGACGGCCGCAAAGACAACGAGGACCGTAACCAGCCCGCAGAAGCGCACCTGGACGGACGTTTTCGCCGCCGAGCTCGTCGCGATCGGCGCCCACCGCGCCGACGTCGTGGCGATCACCGCGGCGATGCTGCACCCGACGGGCCTTGCCCCGTTCAAGGCCGCCTACCCGGAGCGCGTCTACGACGTCGGCATCGCCGAGCAGCACGCGATGACCAGCGCGGCCGGGCTGGCGATGGGCGGCCTGCACCCGGTGGTCGCGGTCTACGCGACGTTCCTGAACCGCGCCTTCGACCAGCTCCTGATGGACGTGGCGCTGCACAGGCTGCCGGTCACCGTGGTGCTCGACCGGGCGGGCGTCACCGGCCCGGACGGGGCCAGCCACAACGGCATGTGGGACGGCTCCATCCTGCAGGTCGTCCCGGGCCTGAAGGTAGCG
This sequence comes from Trebonia sp., assembly GCA_030038035.1. The sequence goes on along the minus strand of JASHPP010000281.1, from coordinate 3,558 downwards.
GCGCCGCGAGACGCCAGCCGGATCGCCGAGCTGCTCAACGAGGCCATCGGCGTCAGCGATGGCCCCACCGTGGTGCGTTATCCGAAGGGCACCGTCGGGGCGGAGGCCGAGGCCGTCGGCAAGCTCGGCGCGATGGACATCCTGGCCGTGCCCGGCGACGGCACCGCGAACGACGTCCTGCTGCTCGGCGCCGGCCCGATGGCCGTCACCTGCCTTGAGGTGGCGCGGCGGCTGGCCGACCACGGCATCGGCGTCACCGTGGTCGACCCGCGGTGGGTCAAGCCCGTCGACGAGGCCCTGATCCCGGCCGCCCGCGGACACCGGCTGGTCGCGGTGGCCGAAGACAACGGGCGGTCCGGCGGGTTCGGCGACGCGGTGTCCCGGCTGCTGCGCGACCATGACGTCGACACCCCGGTCAAGACGTTCGGGCTGCCGCAGGAGTTCCTCGCCCACGGCTCGCGCGAGCAGGTCCTCGAGGCAGCCGGGCTGAGCCCGCAGCACCTGGCGCGCCGGCTCACCGAGGCGGTCGCGCGCCGCACCCCGGCAACTCCCGAGGCGCGGCCCGGGACGCCCGGGGCGCCCGGCGGGCCCGGGACGCCCGCGGGCGGCGAAGCGTCCACGGCGTCGGCGGAAGAGCGCCTTTCCGAGTAGCGTTCATACCCGAGGGCGCGAAGTGCGCGCCGACGGCAGGGATGACCGGGGATGAGGATGCTGCGAGTGGCCGTGGTCGGCTCAGGGCCGGCCGGGCTTTATACCGCCGAGGCGCTGGTCAAGCAGGCAGCCGCGCTGCCGGCGCCGGTCCGGGTACAGGTGGACGTGCTCGACCGGCTGCCCACGCCGTACGGGCTTGTCCGCTACGGCGTGGCCCCGGACCACAAGTCGATCAAGTCGGTCGCGAACTACCTGCGCCGGGTGCTCGAGAGCCCCGACGTGCGGTTCCTCGGCGGGGTGCGGTTCGGCGCCGACGTCACCCGCGAGGACCTGGCCGACTCCTACGACGCCGTGGTGTACGCCACCGGGGCGATGCGCGACCGCAGGCTCGCCATCCCGGGGGAGGACCTGCCCGGCAGCTACGCGGCCACCGATTTCGTCAACTGGTACTGCGGGCATCCGGACCTGGACCCTGAGGCGTTCACCGTCGACGCCGAGTCGGTGGCGGTGATCGGCGTCGGCAACGTGGCCGTGGACGTGGCCCGCATCCTGGCCCGCGACGTTGAGGAGCTGGCGGAGACCGACGTGCCTGAGCCGGTGCTGGCGGCGCTGCGGGCGAGCAAGGTGCGCGAGGTGCACATGATCGGCCGCCGCGGCCCCGCGTACGCCAAATTCACCACGAAGGAACTCCGCGAACTCGGCGAACTCCCCGGCGTCACGGTGTCGGTGGACCCGGCGGAGCTTGACCTGACCGGATTCGACGCCTCAGGCGAGTCCGCGGAGCTGGCCGAGTCCGACCGCCGCGTGCGCGGCAACCTGGTCGCGATGCGCGAATGGATGTCCGCGACGGCTGGGCCCGGACGCAGGCTGCGGGTCCGCTTCTGGTTGCGCCCCGTAGAAATTCTTCCATCGTCATCCGGAACGGTCCGTGGCGTCTGTCTCGAGCGCACCCATCTGACCAGCGACGGGGTGTTCGAGGGCACAGGGGAGCTCGAGACGCTCGAGGCGCAGCTGGTGCTGCGCTCGGTCGGCTACCAGAGCGTGCCGCTGCCCGGCGTGCCGTTCGACGACCGCTCCCACGTCGTGCCGAACGCCAGCGGCCGCGTCCTTGACGCCTCCGGCGTGCCGCTGCCAGGGGAGTACGTCGCGGGCTGGCTGAAGCGCGGTCCCACGGGCGTGATCGGGACGAACAAGTCGGACGCGGCGGAGACCGTGCGCGCGCTGCTCGCCGACCTCGCGGGCGGGCCTGACGAGCGGGACACCGCTGCCCTGCCGCGCCCTGGGCTGCTCCGGTTCCCTGACCTCGGGTCCGCCGGCGACGGCGATCACGCTCATTCCCCGCTCGCCGGGGTCCTCGCCGAGCGCGGCGTCCAGCCCGTCTCCTACGATGAGTGGCTGCGGATCGAGTCCGCGGAGGCCGAGCTGGCCAGGTCCCTCGGCCGTGGCGAGCGCGTGAAGCTGCCAGGCAGCGACGCCATCTGGTCGGCGTGCCGCCCGGGAGGGTGACGGTCGCGCCAATCGCCCGCTGATTATGCGATTATGCTCTGATGAGAATTCCGACGTGCCTTCAACGGAGCAGCGCACGTGGCAGATGACCCCGTCGGTGTCGTGGCGGCGGAGGCGGAACTGCTGCGCCGGATCGACACCTCGGTTCCGCACATCGCCCGGGTTTACGACTTCCTGCTGGGCGGCAGGGACAACTTCGCCGTGGACCGCGAGGCGGGGGCGCGCGCCGCCGACGCCAACCCCGCGCTGCTGCAGGGCGTGCTGGGAAACCGCGCGTTCCTCGCCCGCGCCGTCAGGTGCCTCGCGACCGAATGCGGCATCAGGCAGTTCCTGGACATCGGCACGGGGATACCCGCGGCCGCCAACACCCACGAGGTCGCGCAGCAGGCGGCGCCCGGGTCCCGCGTCGTCTACGTGGACAACGACCCGATCGTCCTCGTGCACGCCCGCGCCCTGCTCACCGGGGGAAGCGGGCCCATCGCCTACCTGGAGGCGGACGTCAGGGACACCGCCAGGCTTCTCGGCGCGGCCGCGGCCACGCTCGACTTCGCCGAGCCGATCGCGGTCATGATGATCCTCCTGCTGCACTGCGTGCCGGACTCCGACGACCCGTGGGCCCTGGTCAGGGAGCTCATGGACGCGGTCCCCGCAGGCAGCTACCTGGCCATCACCCACCCGACAAGCGACTTCCACCCGCAGTACGCGGACGAGATGGTATCCAGGCTCAACGAGATGATGCCGCGCCAGCTCACGTTCCGCCCCAGGGAGCAGGTGCTCGCCTTCTTCGACGGCCTCGAGCTTGCGGAGCCAGGCCTCGTCCGCGCTCCGCAGTGGCGCCCCGACTCCAGCGGAACCGCCGCCAACCCGGCGCAGCTGTGGGCCGGCGTGGCCCGCAAGCCCTAGCCCCGCCACCGCGCTACCCGGTCAGCCCCCTACCGTGCCCCCACCGTGCCCGGGCCCGGGCGCCGCGTGAAAGGGATCAGGCGCTCGCGACAAGTAGGAATGGAGCCTACACGCACCAAGGCGGCGACATGACGGACGAGCGTACGTGACCGCGGTGTCACCTCGCACCGACTACGACGATGCGAGCGACGTCGCCCGATCCCTGACTGACCCGGACCGCTTCGGCGTGGTCTTCGACCGCTACTTCAGCGAGATCCACCGGTACGTTGCCAGACGGCTCGGCACCGACGCCGCGGACGACGTCGCCGCCGAGACGTTCCTGACCGCGTTCCGCCTGCGGCGGCGTTTCGACGCCAGCCGCGGCACGGTGCGGGCGTGGCTCTACGGGATCGTGACCAACCACGTGAGCGCCTATCACCGCCAGGAGGTCCGGGCGTACCGGGCGCTGGAGCGGGCTGGCCTGGACGGGCCGGCAGACGGCCATGCGGACCGGGTCGC
>JASHPP010000280.1 GCA_030038035.1 Trebonia sp. | reverse complement strand
GGGCACCGGGAACGGCGACGGCACCGAAGGCGCCTACGCGGGCCGGGTGCTCGGCACGTACCTGCACGGCCCCGCGCTCGTGCGCAACCCCGGGCTGGCCGACCTGCTGCTCACCTGGGCCGTCGGCCCGCTCCCGCCGATGCCCCAGCAGGCGGAAGAACTCGCGCAGCGCCTGCGCGAGGAGCGCCTCGCCGCAGTCGCCGCCCAGCCATAGCCCGCCCGACCACTCCGGTGCCGAGGACAGTCTCCCTCGCGTCCCACAAGTCACCCTAATGCCACTTTGGGTACCATCTGACCATTTTCGCGCCCGGATTGCCCGAAATATCAGTACGGAAAGTACTCAAAGTGGGCGAGAGTGACTGATGTGACTGAAGGTGCAGCACGATCCGTAACCACCCAGGAGCAGGTGCGCCGTAAAGGCGCAGCCGGGGGGTTCCGGGGGGTCGTCCCCCCGGGAATCTCAGTACCAGTCTTCGCTAAACGTCTTGGCGAAAAGCGTCATGATGCAGCCGATGACCGCGATCCCCGCGCCGAGCCAGAACGCCCACCAGGTGGGGTGTGGCACCATGGCGATCCCGCCGATGACGAACCCGACGATGATAACCGTGACCGCGACCCAGGACATGGGCTTGCCGTGGTAAGTCACTTCCGCCGTGCTGTGCGCGACCGTCCCCCTGGGACCCGTGCCCTCCACGGTGCCTGTTGCCTGCTCGGCCACGACTCCTCCTCCAGGGCCCGCGCTGCTTATGCTGGGATGGCAAGAAAATACCCCATCGGTGCCGGGGGCGCGGTGGCCGGCCCCGTCAAAGACCTTCTGCCGCGGACTCGGCAACGCGTTCGCGTCTCGCCTACGATGACTTGCGAGGCGTGTTCAGCCCATCCGATCCGCAAGGAGCACGACGAGAAGTGCCTGTCATCATAGATAGCATCCTTCGCGCGGGCGAAGGTAAGATCCTGCGTCACCTCAAGCGGATCAGCCAGCAGATCAACTCGGTCGAAGACGAGTTCGTCGACATGAGCGACGCCGACCTACGCACGATAACGGACGAGCTGCGGCAGCGCTACGCGGACGGGGAGACGCTCGACGACCTGCTCCCCGAGGCGTTCGCGGCCGTCCGCGAGGCGGCCCGGCGCACGCTCGGTCAGCGGCCGTTCGACGTCCAGCTGATGGGCGCGGCGGCCCTGCACTTGGGCAACATCGCCGAGATGAAGACCGGCGAGGGCAAGACGCTCACGGCCGTCTTCGCCTCCTACCTGAACGCGCTGGCCGGCAAGGGCGTGCATGTCGTCACCACGAACGACTACCTGGCCAAGCGCGACTCGGAGTGGATGGGCCGCGTGCACCGCCTCCTCGGCCTTGAGGTCGGGGTCATCCTGTCGGAGATGGCGCCCGCGGACCGCAAACGCGCGTACCTGGCGGACATCACGTACGGGACGAACAACGAGTTCGGCTTCGACTACCTGCGCGACAACATGGCGTGGTCGCTGGAGGAGTGCGTCCAGCGCGGCCATCACTACGCCATCGTCGACGAGGTGGACTCCATCCTCATCGACGAGGCGCGGACCCCGCTGATCATCAGCGGGCCCGCCGAGCAGAACTCCCGGTGGTACACCGAGTTCGCCAAGATCGCGCCCCGGCTGCGCCGCGGCGAGGACGGCGAGGGCGACTACGAGGTCGACGAGAAGAAGAAGACCATCGGGATCCTAGAGTCAGGCGTCGAGAAGGTCGAGGACTGGCTCGGCATCGACAACCTGTACGACCCGGTCAACACGCCGCTTGTCAGCTTCCTAAACAACGCGATCAAGGCCAAAGAGCTGTTCAAGCGGGACAAGGACTATGTCGTGATGAACGGCGAGGTCCTGATCGTGGACGAGTTCACCGGGCGCATGCTGCACGGCCGCCGGTACAACGAGGGCATGCACCAGTCCATCGAGGCCAAAGAAGGCGTGCAGATCAAGGACGAGAACCAGACGTTCGCCACGATCACGCTGCAGAACTACTTCCGGCTCTACGACAAGCTCGCCGGGATGACAGGTACGGCGATGACCGAGGCGAACGAGTTCATGCAGATCTACAAGCTCGGCGTGGTCCCGATTCCGACCAACATGCCGATGATCCGGGCCGATGAGACCGACGTGATCTACCAGACCGCGCAGGCGAAGTTCGAGGCGGTCGTCGAGGACATCGTCGAACGCCACGAGGAAGGGCAGCCGGTGCTCGTCGGCACCACCAGCGTGGAGAAGTCCGAGATCGTGTCGGTGCTGCTCAAGCGGCGCGGTGTACCGCACCACGTGCTGAACGCCAAGTACCACGAGCAGGAGGCCATGATCGTCGCCCAGTCCGGGCGGCTTGGCGCGGTCACGGTCGCGACCAACATGGCCGGCCGCGGCACCGACATCATGCTCGGCGGCAACCCGGAGTTCATCGCCGACGTCGAACTGCACCAGCGCGGGCTGTCCCCCGTCGACACGCCGGAGGACTACGAGGCGGCCTGGCCGGAAGCGGTGTCCAAGGCGAAGGCGGCGGTGGCCGCCGAGCACGAGGAGGTCGTCAGGGCCGGCGGGCTCTACGTGCTCGGCACCGAACGGCACGAGTCGCGCCGCATCGACAACCAGCTTCGCGGCCGTTCCGGCCGCCAGGGTGACCCGGGCAAGAGCCGGTTCTACCTGTCGCTCGAGGACGACCTGATGCGGATGTTCAACTCCGACCGGGTCGCCGCGATCATGGACCGGCTGAACATCCCGGCCGACGTCCCGGTGGAGAACAAGGTGGTGTCCCGCGCGATCAGGTCCGCGCAGACCCAGGTCGAGCAGCAGAACTTCGAGATCCGCAAGGATGTCCTGAAGTACGACGACGTGCTGAACCGGCAGCGTCAGGTCATCTACGGTGAGCGGCACAAGGTGCTCGAGGGCGTCGACCTGCACGAGCAGATCCGCTTGATGATCGACGAGGTGGTTGCCAGCTACGCGGCCGGCGCCACGGGCGACGGGTATCCGGAAGAGTGGGACCTGGACCGGCTGTGGCGGGCGTTCAAGCAGCTCTACCCGATCTCGCTGAGCATTGACGCGGTGATCGAGGAGGCCGGGGGAGATAAGGCCGGGCTCACGGCGTCGCTCATCACCGAGGTGGCGCAGGAGGACGCGCAGCGCGCCTACGACCGGCGCGAGCAGGAGCTGACGCCGGAGCTGATGCGCGAGATCGAGCGCCGGGTAGTGCTCTCCGTGCTTGACCGCAAATGGCGGGAGCACCTGTACGAGATGGACTACCTGCGCGAGGGCATCGGCCTGCGCGCCATGGCCCAGCGCGACCCGCTGGTCGAGTACCAGCGCGAGGGCTACGACATGTTCAACGCGATGATGGACGGCATCAAGGAGGAGTCGGTAGGGAACCTCTTCAACCTCCAGTTCGAGATTCAGGAGAACCCGATCGTGGA
>JASHPP010000279.1 GCA_030038035.1 Trebonia sp. | reverse complement strand
TGTCCGCCCCGCCGCGCGCCTTGGCCGGGATCGGCACGGGCCAGCGCTCGCCGGTGATCCGCGATAGCCGCCTGGCCAGCAGCGCCGTCGCGGTGCCAGTGAGCGCCGCGGCCGTAACCGGGCGGCCGGCTAGCGCCGCCGCCCAGGCGCCGGCCGTCCACCAGGAGGCGTACAGCGGGCGGACGGCGCCGGGGTGCAGCTGTTCAAGCGCCGCCGCGGATGTGCCGTAGTCGGCGCGGCGGGAGAACCAGGCGCGCAGCCGGACCCGGTGCTCGTGGCCCATGGCCGCCGCGGGCTCGTAGCGCACCCGCCAGCCCGCGGCGGCCATCCGCCACACGAAGTCGACGTCCTCCCCGACGAACATGCCCTCGGTGAACCCGGCGCCTGCGGCGGACCTGCGGACGACGAGCGCGGCGCCCGGGACGTAGGGGACCCGGGCGCCGGGCCTGACGATGCTCGGGCGGGCGCCCATGTCGAGCGTGGAGCTGGCGCCCTCGTACCTGGCCAGCCAGGTCGTCCCCGCCTCGTGCGGGACGATCCGCGGCGCGGCGGCGCCCACGGCGGGGTCGGCGAAGTGCGGCAGCAACGCGTCCAGCCAGCCTGACCGCGGCACGCAGTCGGAGTCGAGGAACGCCACCAGTTCGGTGCACGCGGCCGCCAGCCCGGTGTTGCGCGCGGCCCCTGGCCCGCCGTTCACCGGCCGCCGCAGCACCCGCGCGCCGTAGGCGGAGGCGATCGAAGCGATAGCCGCCGGGTCGGCCGAGCAGTCGTCGACGACGATGACGCGGGGCGCGCCGGCGCCGGGCACCAGCGCCGCGCCGGCCAGCCCCGCGAGGCAGCGCGCCAGCTCGGCCTGACGGTCGCGCACCGGAATCACCACGGTCACGTCGCCAGCCCCGAGGACGGCGGGAGGGCCGGGAGGGGCTTGGCCGGGTTGGGGGTCTGCGCCGGGACGTGATCGGGGGCCGGAATACCGGAGTAGGCGAGGATGGGCGATCCCCCCGTCGAGCAGCCGACGGGCGAGGCGGCGCGCCGCCACGCTGTCCGGCACCGGCATGCCGGCGAACCAGTCCGCGACCTGGCGCGCCCCGGCAGGCGTCAGCCGCAACACCCGGATGGGCGACCCCCCAACGAGCACCGCCCCGCCGGCCACCAGCCGTGTACCGGAGTCAGCGAGCAGCCGGAAGCCCGCGGGAACGAGTTCATCGGTGTCGACGCCGCCGATGGCTGACGGCCCGCGAGCCAGGGGTCGCCGGATCTTTCCCGTTATCCGGCCGGCCGCGCCGGCCGCGGGGGCCGCGGGGGCCGGAGACGAAACGCGCCGGAACACCGCAAGCCCCCGCGCCACCAGGCTAGGGAGCGGCGAAACCCGCGAGCGGGCTCTCGTCGCACCCACGCTGCGGCGGCCGCCGCCGCCCGATCGTCACAGGCACCGTGCGATGCGAGTGGTCGACAGAAGGCCGTGGCGGTGCCGCGGCCGCAGCCAGCGCGACCTCGCCGTGACCTCGCACGCACTCCGGGTCCGGTCCGTCGAGCGGCAGGCCGGTGAAGAACTTCGCCGCCATGCAGCCGCCCCGGCAGGAATCATAGAAGCCGCAGGACCGGCACGCTCCCCCGGTGTCGGGGGTGCGCAGCGACGCGAACAGCGGCGACGACCTCCACACGGTCTCGAACCCGCCGTCGTCGCGAACGTTGCCTGCCAGGAAGTTCTCGTGGATCGCGAACGGGCACGCGTACACGTCGCCCACGGGGTCGATCAGGCAGACGACCCGTCCCGCGCCGCACAGGTTCAGTCCCGGCAGGGCGGAACCGTACGCCGACAGGTGGAAGAACGAGTCGCCGGTCAGCACCTGCTCGCCGTGCGCCACGAGCCATGCGTGCAGCGAGCGCTGCTGGTCCGCGGTCGGGTGCAGGTCGTGCCAGACGTCGGCGCCGCGTCCCGACGGGCGCAGCCGGGTGAGCCGCAGCTGGGCGCCGAACCGGTCGGCGATGGCCTTGAATGCGTCAAGCTGGGGAATGTTCTGCCTTGTCATGACCACCGACAGCTTGAAGCCGCGGAATCCGGCGGCCGACAGGTTCTCCATCGCCCGCATCGCGGTCGCGTAGGAACCGGCGCCGCGCACCGCGTCGTTCACGCCTGCCGTCGCGCCGTCCAGCGATATCTGCACGTCCACGTAGTCGGACGCGGCCAGCCGGGCGGCCACGTCAGGGGTGATCTTCACGCCGTTGGTGGAGAACTTCACCCCGACGTGGTGCGCGGTCGCGTAGTCCACCAGTTCCCAGAAGTCCTGGCGCACCGTCGGCTCGCCGCCGCCGATGTTGACGTAGAAGACCTGCATCCGCTGCAGCGTGTCGATGACCTGCTTGCACTCCCGCGTGGTCAGCTCCCGCGGATCCCGGCGGCCCGAGGAGGACAGGCAGTGCACGCACGAAAGGTTGCAGGCGTAGGTGAGCTCCCAGGTCAGGCAGATGGGAGCGTCCAGGCCAAGCTGGAACAGGTCGGTCAGCCGCCCGGGCGCGCTCCCCGCGCCGGCAGCCAGGTCCTGGGTGAGGGTCATGCGGGCGTCCGTTCGGAAATCATGTGTGAATCCGCGAGCGCGGCCAGCGCCCGGGTGTACGCGGGCAGTTCCGCCTCGGTCACGCCGGCCGCGGCGCACGCGGCCCTGGCGGTGGGGTGGTCGACAAGCGACCGCACCACCGCGAGCACCCGCTGGTTCTTCAGGAAGGAAAGCCGCCGGGTGCCGAAGTGGTACAGCAGCGCGCCGAACGGCTCGGGGCGCATCGACACGCGCGGGTCGACCTGCCACGGGTGGTCGAGGTCGAACGGGGTCGGCTCAGTAGACACCGCACATACCGTCGATCGAGACCTCCTCGACGAGGAGCTCGTCGCTGCTGAGGGTCTCGGTCTCTGCCTGCTCGGCAGCCGCGAAAGCTTGCTCGGCCATGCGAACCTCCG
>JASHPP010000278.1 GCA_030038035.1 Trebonia sp. | reverse complement strand
TGCCCAGCGTGTCATCGACCGACACCGAGAACGTGTTGCTGTTCAGCGTGACCAGCGCCGGCAGCATGAAGAACAGCGGGGCCACCGCCGGGGCGCCCAGCAGCAAAAGCGCGACCGCCTTCCGCTTGATCCGCGACCCGCCGAACTTGAACGTCACCTCCATCCACTCATCCACACGGCTCTTATCCGCCCGCTGCGGCTGGAGGTCACTCGCCGGCTTTTCTTCCGCCGTCCGGGTGCCCATGGCAGCGTCAGCGTACAGATCCGGCCCGTAGCTAGCAGGGCCGCCATACGGGGCCGGCTGGTAGTTATCCGCGGCGGGACTTGCCTGGGTCCACCGACCGACAGTGTTCCTGGCCATCGTGACTCTCCTTCCTTCCCCGCTCCTGCCGTTAACCCTTGTGCACGGTGACCGTGCGGTGCGGGCTCGGCTGCACCTTGATGTGGGTGGGGGTCGGCTTGGGCGCATCTGGCTGGCCCGGGCCCTGATCTTCTTGAAGGCCGCCAGACCCTGTCTCACCAGTCCCTGCCGACCGGAAGACGAAGAAGGGGAAACCGTGCAGCGCGACCTCCGTAATTCCGGCGGTAAGAGCGATAAGGAGCAGGGCCGCGGTAGCCACGGCGGCCGCCCGAAAGGCGACGAGCTGGCGAGGCGGCCCCTGCGGTCTGCGCGCCGGCCTGGTGACCGGTTGCATGGCAGGCTCCGTGGCCGACGGTGCGAAACCGGTGAGGCTCCCGGTGACGTACGCGGCCGCCCCGCCCGGTCCGGCCGGTCCGGCCGAGAGCTTGATGACCGCGGCCCGCAACCCGGCGGCTTCGCGTTCTGCGGCTTCGCGTATCGTGGCGGCCTGCACGGACGCCTGCTGCCATACCGTTTCTGCTTCGCGTTCTGCGGCTTCGCGTATGGCGGCGGTCTGCACGGACGCCTGCCGTCGCAGCCTCGCGGCCTGGGCGCCAGCATCAAGCACCATCCGCTGCGCGATCCAGACGGCATCGTCCAAGTCTTCTGGCGCTGGCGTGCTGGGCCGCGCCGGGCTACGTCCGGTCGGCGACATGCGGGGCTCCTGTATTAGCTATCACCAAGCGGACGTAACGCCGAGCTGCCTATCGGCTTCAGGCGAGAAGTCCGGCCGCCAACTGCCCGCGGCGAGGCACGCCAAACATCTCCTGCCGAAATTTTCGCCGCGCGCGCTCGCCCGCGCGGCGCGGCTAGTTGGCCCCGGCTAGTCGCTGCTTGCCTTGCTGAGTGAGGTCTCCCGCTCGGCGCTGACGCAGGCGCCCGCGTCGGCCCTGGTCCTGATCTGGCGCGGGCACTTCCATGACCGCGTTGATCTTCGCTGCCTGGGCCTGCGCCTGTGCGGTGGTGATCATCCGGTACGCCTCCGCGTCCGCGACGAGCTTGGCCTGGTCGCGGTCGGCTTCTGCGAGGATGCGTCGCCGGTAGGCTTCGGCGTCGGCCGCCTGCCTGACCTCGGACTCCAGCCGGAGTGCGGCGAGCTCGGCCTGCCGCTGAGCGAGCACCATCTGCTGCTGCGTCACCTCCTGGGCTACGCGCGCCTCGGTAAGGGGTCCCGCTTGTGCGGCCTCTGCCTTGACCTTCTCTGTTTCCGCAAGGTACTCGGCGCGCTTGAGTTCGAGGTCACGCTCGTACGCGGCCTTCAGCTCGGCCACCTCCCGTTCGCGCTCGGAGGCCTCAAGGTCGGCGTTTGCCTGGGCGATGCGAGCCTGGCTCGCTACGGCGGCGGCATGCGGGGCAGCCAGATCCGCGATGTAGCCAGCCGTGTCCTCGATCTGCTGGATCTCCACGGCATCGACGAACAAGCCCAGCTTCCCCATCTCAGCGCGGCTGCGCTGTCCGAGTTCCTCCGTCACCCGGTCGCGCTCGGTGATGACCTGCTCGGCGGTCATTCCGCCGACGACGGCCCGCAAATGCGCGGCGAACATGCGGCAGGCAACTTCCTCCATCCGGTCTTGCCCTGACAGGAAGCGGCGCGCCGCGCTGGCGATCGATGCGTGGTCATCGCCCACCTTGAACACGGCAATAGCCCGGACGATAATACGGACGCCTTGGCTGGTGATGCACTCTTCGGCGATCTCGGCTTCCCGCGACGCCAGGGACAAGACGCGGGCCTTCTGCTTGAAAGGCCACACGAACGAGCCACGGCCAGTGACGATGCGGAACTCTGCGTCCTGCCGGTCGCGCTTTGCACCGGAGATCAGCAGAGCTTCGTCGGGCGCTGGAACGTACCAGAGCAACATGGAAGACTCCCGGGGATCCGCCAACCACGGAAACAGGCGATCCCGGCACCGACAGGGCCGTGGTTCGGGCCATTTCCACTGAAGCAATGAGCTACCTATAACCAGGACATCGAAACCTGCGGCACCGCCACACGGTCAGGCGCCGCTCGGCAACGCCCCGGAGGGGAGCCGATAGGCCTGGCTCGGTGAGTCGACCATGTGAACCGCGGGCAGCTTGCTGAACCAGGTGCGCTGGCGGCAGGTGTAGTCGCGGACATGC
>JASHPP010000277.1 GCA_030038035.1 Trebonia sp. | reverse complement strand
GGATCACGCTCGCCCAGGCGGTTTCACTGCCCGGCTGGTCCGGGCGCGGGCAGCTGCGGCCTGCCGTCGGCGTCGGCGGGGACGACCTCGGCTGGCTCGGCGCCGACCTGACCCGGTTCCCCGGGTTCGCGATCGCGGGGCCGCCGCTGTCCGGCCGCAGCACCGCGCTGCTCGTCATCGCCGCGTCGCTGCTCGAGACGGGCACCTCGGTCATCGGCCTCGCGCCGCGCGAGTCGCCGCTGCGTGACCTGGCCGGCCAGGCCGGGGTGCTGGCGGTGTTCACCGACCCGAGCCCGGACATGGCGAAACTGCTCGAGCTGCTGCAGCACGCCGACGGGCCGGTCGCCGTGCTCGTCGACGACGCCGAGACGCTCGTCAACGCGCCGATCGACCAGCTGCTGTCCCAGATCCCCGGCGAGGGCCGCAGCATGGGGCAGGCGCTCGTGGTCGCGGGCACGTCCGCGGAGCTGGCCCGCGGCACGCGGAACTTCACCGTGCTCGCCCGCCAGTTCAAGTGCGGACTGCTGCTCGCCCCCGAGGACGCGCAGCAGGGGACGGCGCTGTTCGGCGCCAGACTGCCGCGCAGCGCCGTCGGCGACCGGGCGGCCTGCCCTGGCCGGGGTTACCTCGTCCAGGCGGGGCAGCCGGTCCTCGTCCAGGTCCCGGAGCCGACCGTCAGTTGGTGAGCCAGCTCGGCAGGTCGCTGACGTGGTTTCCCGCCCACTGCGCGGCATCGGTGACGCCGTCGCCGACCGAGTGGACCACGTGGTTGATCGTCTTCTTGTTGTGATCGACGCCCCATTGGACGAGGGCGCCGACGCCGACGCCGACAACGGCCAAGGCCGCCACGAGTCCGACGCCCGCCACAGCCTCTGGCAGGAGCGCGGCCACGACAGGGACCGCCACGAGGGCCGCGATGTTGCCGGCGTTGTCTTCGACCCCGGCGAGTGCGCCGTGCTTGCGGATAGAGTCACGGACCTGCCATGCCGTTATCACTATCGCCGCGATGAAGGCTGCCCGCCCGGCCAGATCGGCGTAGCCGTCGAACTTGCCGGCCACCGCGACGGCACGTTCACCGGCGTCGAACGCGTCGTCCGCGGCGGCTTCCACGGCTCGGCTGCCGTCCTCCGCCGCTGTCATCTCCAGCCGCACCCCTTCGTCGAGAGCGGCTTTCGCGGTGGTATCGATGCTGTGCGCCACGATCGTCATGCCGTCGGCCAGCAGGCTGAGCGGGTTCGTGAGGTACCCACTGAGGTACTGCCCAGCCGTCCACACGCTGACGTCGACCGCGAGGATATTGAAGTCGCCCAGGGCCTCGAGCACCGACTCCAGGCCGGTCACCAGGTCATCGACCGCGGCGGTGACGTCGTTCCACATCGCGCCGATGTCGCGCTCGGAGTCCTCCAGGCACTGCCGCAGCGACAGCTGGGTGCCGTCGGGCATGTGCTCGAAGCCCCAGGGCAGCAGGAAGTGCTCGGCGCCGTCGAGCAGGGTCAGCCCGCAGCCGCACCAGTACTGCTCTAGCTGGTAGGCCCGGCGGAGCAGGTCGGCGAGCCGCTCGCCGAACTCGATGATCGCCGCGGCGGCGGACCTGGCGCTGGCGATCAGGTCCGCGTACCGGGCGCGCCTGGCGCCCCAGTCCTGCGTAAAGGCGTCCGCCACGGGCCCGGCCCAGGTCTGCCGAAGCCCGGAGCCGCCGGCCCGGTCGGCGGTGTCGAGGTCGCTGTCCAGCTGGTCCATCAGCGTGCTGATCGTGTACCCGGCGTGCAGCCACCCGTCCGGGTCGCCGGCGAGCCCGAGGCTGCCCATCAGGACGTGCCCCCGGGAACCAGCCACGCCGCCAGCGCCCGTTCCGTGTTCTCGTAGGTGGCGGCGGTGGCGGACAGATGCCCGGCGACGTCGCCGAGCTCGGCGCCCGCCCGGCCAAGAGCGCCGCCGAGCTCGGCGAGGACCCGGTCAAGCAGCCCCGGGGCGCTGCCGGGCGCGGCGGCGCCCGGCGTGCCGGCGATCTGCCCGCCTGCCTGCCCGAACGACCCGGCGGCCACGTCCAGCTGTGACGCGCCCAAGTTCAGCGCGCCGACGTCGACCCCGACCTGGGTCATCTCCCCTGCTCCCCGTCGGCATCGGCACCGCCCCTGGCCTGCCCCGCGGCGGCCAGCGCGGCCACGTCCCACGGCGGGCCGTCGGCACGCCACCGGGCCTCCTGGCTCAGCGGCAGGTTCACCACGGGACCAGGCAGCCGCTGGTCGCGCAGGTCGGCCATGAGCGCGCCGATCCGGACCGCCAGCCACGGCTGATGCTCGCCGCAGCACTCGACCAGGCGGTCAAGGTCGGTATACGCGAGCACGCACCCCACTCCGCCCACCTGGTGCATCAGGTAGGCAGGCCCCCGCGAGTCGGGCAGCGGGCAGGCGAGGACGAACAGGACCGCTTCGTCCATTACGACCACTGGCTGCGCAGCGCGTCTTCCTGCTCGTCGTACACCTGGCCGGTGTTGCGCAGGCAGGAGCCGATCTCGTCAAGGACCGTCTTGGTCTGCTGCTGCGTGGTCTTCCACTCTTCGTACGTGTGCTGGAACGCCGCCGCCGCCGGCCCCGTCCAGGTGCTGGCAAGGTCGGCCATCTGCGCGGTCAGCACGGACAGCTGCGACTCGATCTCGCCCGCCGTCCGCTGAATCTGCGCCGCCTTATCGGCGACGTCGCCAGTGGATACTGTGATGTTATACGGCACGGCTTAATTCCCCTCCAGTAAACCAGTCGGCGGCGCGACCGCGCTGCGCGGGAATTCCCGCGTGGCGGAATCCCGCTCGGTAATTCGCGCTGTGAAGGTGACGCGCGATTAAGCGCCCCGGATGGCAGCGCGGCCAACCGTAATCAAACCGAGACCCCCGGCAGGCTCGCGAGGGCGAAGGCCAGTGTGCCACCGTCCGCTGGCGGCCGGCGCCCGGAGCGCGATCCCCGGACAAGGTCGGACACCCGCCAGCCGTGAACGAGACCGAGCGGTCGTCGGGCTGTTCCGGCCCCTCATCCAGCCAAGCGAGCTGTCGAACCGCGGCTGGGACGCTGTCGTTGTAGCTGTTCAGCTCGGGTGCAAGTGCGTAAATCGAATCTCCGGCCGGCCAGGAGTCCCTGCCACGCCCCCGCTCGTGGGGTATGCCTCATGATCATGGGTCAGAAGGGGCCCTATACGACCCCATTTGACCCATGATCATCCTACATGCCGGTTTCCGGAGGTCGTATGCTTGCTGAATCAGCTACCTGTCGTTCGCGGGCATCGGCCTGGTCGACCCGATCCTGCCCATGATCTCCACCTTCGCGGCGAACTCGCGCCACACTTGCGGCCCGAACGCGAGCACCGCGCCCGCGCGGTCCTTAGTGTCGCGCACCAGGACGGCACCGGGCACGGCGCCCGCCTCTACGCAGTCGCCGCCGTTAGTTCCGCTGTAGCTTGATTTGCGCCAGGTTGCGGCGCTGTCTTGGTCCATTCCTCTGCAACCCTCTCGATCAGCGCCAAGGATTCGCTTCCCTTGTACGCTTCGGTCCGCAACGTATCGAACATCAGCGCCATGTCGGCAGCGGTGCCGGGGTCCTCTAGTGTCTGCCCGTCCGCTGCGGTCTCCAGGTACACGATAGTGCGGTGATCTTGCGTCTCGGCGATGGCGAACGCCCCGTGCAGGCCGGGATGCGCCCCGATACGCGATATCACCTGAATGGTGATGTTGGGCCGCTCCGCCAGCTCCACCAGGTGCAAGAGCTGTTCACGCATGATCTTCGGGCTGCCGATCTCGCGACGCAACACGTTTTCGTCCAGCAGCACCCAGATCACAGGCGGCAACGGCACGGTGCGGTCCAGGATCACCTGCCGTTTCAGCCGCCCGGCAACCCGCTCGCTGATCTCTTCGGCGGTGGCATTCGGATGCTTGGACAGCACCGCCCGCGCCTAGTCCTCCGTCTGGAGAAGGCCAGGCAGCAGCGTGTGCTGGAACAGCCGCAGCTCCACCGCCTCGGCCTCATACGGCTGGAACGGCCGGAACCCGGCGGAGAACGGCACCCCGTGCAGCCGTTCTTCTATCCGCTCGAATATCCCCGGCAGCCCGAACGCCGCGTCTAGCCGCCTGGCCTGGTCCGGGGTCGGCGCGCGGTACATCGTCTCGATGTTGGCGATCGTCGAACCCGTATAGCCGATCTGCCGACCTAGCTCATCGCGGGACAAGCCCGCGTGCTCGCGCATGGCCTTGAGCTGGTCAGCGAACAAACGCCGGTCGGGGTCTTCGCGGTCTTCACGCCCGGGAGCGCTCACGTCACACGTCCTCACGCGATCAGGGTCTGTAACACAGCTGCGGGTGAACCTTCCAGCACGCTACGCCGCCGCGTGACGATTGTCCCGCGTCCCCGGGCCGGTGGCCATTCCTCCCGGTCCGGGGCCGCCCCGGAAAGGAGGAGGCATGCCGGGCATCGCGGAGACGGACGCCTTCGCGCGGCTGCGATGGGACTGGGGCAGCGCCTACGACTTCGCGCGTGACGACAACCCGG
>JASHPP010000276.1 GCA_030038035.1 Trebonia sp. | reverse complement strand
GCTCTTCTCGAAGACGCCGAATCCCGTGATCGAGACCTTGTCGCCGTTTGCCACGGCCTCCTGGATGGTCTCGAGCACTGCGTTCAGCGCTTCGGTCGCGGACTTCTTGTCCCCCAGGCGACCCGAGATCGCGTCGATCAGATCACGCTTGTTCATTATTCGCTCCTGCGTTTCCCCCTACGGGAGGCCGCGCGGGCTGCTCGCCTGGATCGCGACCCCTGACCAGCCCGAAATTAGGCGATCGAGCTCCGCTACACAATAACCTTGGCAAATATTGCCGCGCGTGTCGGCCCTGGGCAAGAGTTTCCGCGGTCAGAAAAAATGCCCATAACGGGAAAACCTACTCATTAAGTCGTCAGCAATTCGCGCCAACCACGCTTCGCGGCCGTCGGTCCAGTTCAATCTGACTGCTCAGGCTCGTCGGCAGGACCGCGGACCGCGCATGAGGCGCGCGACACGAACCCGGCATTCTGGACAGCCGCCACTCGCCCGCCATGATGCCGTGAATTAACCGCGCGGGATACTTTCCGACCTTTTTCGGCGGGCGAGTATCCCGCCTCTCATGAAAAGCTGGCCGCGGGCTCCGCCGCCTAGGGCGGGACGCAATTTGCCCTATTCGGGTGCAATGGCAAGCGGCTATCGCGACGCTTTAAACGTTGACGGCTTCGCCGGACAAGCCCGGCGAAGCCGTCAACTCGCGCGAATTCGAATCCGGCTTGCATGAGGCTCGTGCGGTGAGTCGTTGATTCGCCGGCAGTCAGGGCGAGGGTGCCAAGGACCGCGGGCTCGGTGGCCGGCTGGCGGCGGTACGGCCGCCGTCGACGTTGAGCAGGGCGCCCGATATGTAGCTGGCCTGGTCGCTGGCCAGGTATACGATCGCGTCGGCGATCTCCTCGGGCTTGGCGACATATCCAAGCGGTGACTGCGCGCCGAGCTGGTCAAGGGCATCGCCCATGATGTCGGTGACCGTCTGCGTGCGGGTGGGGCCAGGGCTGACCGCGTTGACCCGTACCCCGGCCGGGCCGAATTCCGCTGCCCAGGACTTGGTGAGCAGGTTCAGGGCGGCCTTGGTCGCGCCGAAGACGGCCAGCCAACGGCCGGCGAGCCCGGGGTCAGCTGACGCCCAAGGGCGAGCAGACCCGTCAGCGGATCGTCGCCGCGGCGGCCAAGCTCATGTTCGATGGCAGCGTCTCCGGAACGACCGTCGAGGATGTGCGGGCTGCCGCCGGGGTGAGCAGCTCGCAGGTCTACCACTGCTTCAAGGACAAAAAGGCGCTGGTCCAGGCCGTCATCGAGTACCAGACCGAGACGATCGTGGGCGGGCAGGAGCCGATGCTGGCGGCGCTGGACAGCCTGGAGGGCCTGCGGGCATGGCGCGACTTCCTGGTCGAGCATCAAGAACCGCTCGACTGCCGCGGCGGCTGCCCGATCGGGTCGCTTGGCAGCGAACTCGCCGAGTCCGACCACCAGGCCCGGGCGAAGGTCTCCGCAGGCTTCGTCCGCTGGGAAGAGGGCATCCGCTCCGGGCTCCTGCTGCTAACCCAGATCGAGCGCAGCACCAAGCCGCTGCAGACCGCCCTGGATGCCATGCTGACGCTGATCGCGCATGAGGCAGCCGCCGCTGCCGCGGACTAAATGGCGACTCGGGGCACTAGAGCGTGGCCGGCAGCCAGGCCGGCCTGGCCGCCTCGAAGGCTGCGATCGCGTCCTCGTGCCGCAACGTCAGGCCGATGTCGTCCAGCCCTTCCAGCAGCCGCCAGCGCGTGTAGTCGTCGATCTCGAACGGCGCCGCGAGCGGCTCGGACAGGCCGCCGCCCGACACGCGCACCTCGCGCCCGGCCAGGTCCACGGTCACCTCGCCAGGGGGCTCGGCCTCGGCCGCGTCCTGGATGAGCGCGACCGTCTTCTCCGGCAGCACCACGGGGAGCAGCCCCGCCTTGGTGGCGTTGGTCCGGAAGATGTCGCCGAAGCGGGGCGAGATCACCGCGCGGAAGCCGTAATCGAGCAGCGCCCAGACCGCGTGCTCCCGCGACGACCCGGTGCCGAAGTCCGTGCTCGCCACGAGGATCGTCGCCCCCGCGTACCTGGGCTGGTTCAGGACGAACGACGGGTCTTCGCGCCAGGCGGCGAACAGCCCGTCGCCGAACCCCTCGCGGGTGACCCGCTTGAGGTACACGGCGGGGATGATCTGGTCGGTGTCCACGTTGGTGCGCCGCAGCGGCACCGCGCGGCCGGTGTGCGTGACGAATCGTTCCATGATGGCTGGCCTTCTCCCGATCGCTAAGCGCTCTGCGTGGCGGCGGTCACAGGTCGGCCGGCGCGGTCAGCCGGCCCGTGACGGCGGTGGCGGCGGCGACGGCAGGCGACACCAGGTGAGTGCGCCCCCCCTTGCCCTGGCGGCCCTCGAAGTTCCTGTTCGAGGTCGAGGCCGAGCGCTCTCCTGGGGCGAGCGTGTCCGGGTTCATGCCCAGGCACATCGAGCAGCCCGCCGACCGCCACTGCGCCCCTGCCTGTGTGAACACGGTGTCGAGCCCTTCCGCCTGGGCCTGCGCGCGGACCTGCATGGAGCCGGGGACGACGAGCATGCGCACGCCGTCGGCGACCTTCCTGCCGCGGATGACGTCCGCGGCGGCCCGCAGGTCCTCGATCCTGCCGTTGGTGCAGGAGCCGACGAACACGGTGTCCACGGCTATCTCGCGCAGCGGCGTACCCGCGGACAGGCCCATGTAGGTGAGGGCACGCTCGGTGGCGCCGGGATCCCGCGTCTCCGCCGGGGCCGGGACGCACCCGCCGAGCGGCAGTGCCTGGCCCGGGTTGGTGCCCCACGTGACGTACGGCGTCAGCGTGGTCGCGTCGACCGTGACCTCATGGCCGAACTCGGCGCCCTCGTCGGTAGGCAGCGACCGCCAGTACCCGACGGCGGCGTCCCAGTCCGCGCCCCGCGGGGCGGACGGGCGGCCCCTGAGGTATTCGAAGGTGGTCTCGTCCGGGGCGATGAGCCCGGCCCGCGCGCCGGCCTCGATCGACATGTTGCACACCGTGAGGCGGCCCTCCATGGACAGCGACCTGATGGCCGCGCCGCGGTACTCGATGACGTACCCCTGGCCGCCGCCGGTCCCGATCTGGGCGATGATCGCGAGGATCAGGTCCTTCGCGCTCACCCCGTCGGGCAGCGCGCCCTCGACGTTGACGGCCATCGTCTTCGGCCGGATCTGCGGCAGCGTCTGGGTCGCGAGCACGTGCTCTACCTCGCTCGTGCCGATGCCGAACGCAAGGGCGCCGAACGCGCCGTGCGTGGAGGTGTGCGAGTCCCCGCAGACGATCGTCATGCCCGGCTGGGTCAGCCCAAGCTGCGGCCCGATCACGTGCACGATGCCCTGCCCGGCGTCCCCCATCGGATGCAGCCTGACCCCGAACTCGGCGGCGTTCTTGCGCAGCGCCTCCACCTGCGTCCTGGACACCGGGTCGGTCACCGGGCTGCCCGGGCCGGACAGCGGCACGCCGGGACCGGTGATCCCGGTCGTCGGGACGTTGTGATCTTCCGTGGCGATCGTCAGGTCGGGCCGCCGGACCTTGCGCCCCGCGGCGCGCAGGCCGTCGAAGGCCTGCGGGCTGGTGACCTCGTGCACCAGGTGCAGGTCGATGTAGAGCAGGTCTGGCTCACCGTGACCGCCGCGCACCACGTGGCCGTCCCAGATCTTCTCCGCGAGCGTGCGAGGACCGCTGCTCATAGGACTACCTCCTTCGCGCTTGCAGTTGGCTGCTCTTTCGAGCTTGCCTCTCAAATGCTGAGACGGCAGTATCAGTACATGGGCAATACTAGTGGTGTCGGCGTGCTGGACAAAGCCGTCTGCGTGCTCGCCGCCGTGGAGAGCGGCCCGGCGAGCCTCGCCCAGCTGGTCAAGGCCACCGGCCTGGCCAGGCCGACAACGCACCGGATTGCCGTCGCCTTGGAGCACCACCGGCTGCTCGCCCGTGACGTCCAGGGCAGGTTCGTCCTCGGCCCGCGGATCACCGAGCTCGCTTCGGCGGCCGGCGAGGACCGGCTGCTGGCGTTCGCGCAGCCGATGCTCGTCCAGCTGCGCGACGTGACGGGCGAGAGCGCCCAGCTCTACCGCAGGCAGGCGGACGTCCGGGTGTGCGTCGCGGCGGCCGAGCGGGCCAGCGGGCTGCGGGACACGGTGCCGGTCGGCGCGGCGCTGCCGATGACCGCGGGCTCGGCCGCCCAGGTGCTGCTCGCCTGGGAGGAGGGCGAGCGGATGCACCGTGGCCTGCGCGGCGCCAAGTTCACCGCCGCCACGCTGGCCAGCGTGCGCAGGCGAGGCTGGGCGGCGAGCGCCGCCGAGCGCGAGCCCGGCGTCGCCTCGGTGTCGGCCCCGGTGCGCGGGACGGGCGGCAAGGTGCTCGCCGCCATCTCGGTCTCCGGTCCGATCGAGCGGCTGACCCGCTCGCCGGGGCGGCTGCACGCGACCGCGGTCGTGGCCGCGGGCGAGAAGATCACCGAATTGCTCCGGGCGGAGGCCCTGCAGCGGTCCTGACGGCGGCAACCAGGGTGGTGAGCCAACAACCGGGAGGACTCGCGGTTGTTGCAGGATCTCGCAAACCAAGCGCACGGCCTTTGGTCCTACCGCTGCGCCAGCCTCCCGCACTACTGTCAAAATCAAGAAGTATCGCGCAGCGCAGCGATTAGGGGTACCCATGATGAGGTCGCGCCAATGAAAGTGGCCGTCGTTAAGGAGAACGCGCCCGGCGAACGGCGCGTCGCCCTCGTCCCGGAGACCGTGCCTCGGCTGACCCAGGCCGGTCTCGACGTGCTTGTGGAGGCGGGCGCCGGTGACGGCGCCTGGTTTCCCGACAGCGCCTACAGCGAGGCAGGGGCGACCATAGTCAAGACGGACGATCTATACCAGGCGGCGGATGTCATCTTGACGGTGACCCGCCCGAACGAGGCCCAGGTCGGCAAGCTCCGCGCGGGCCAGACGGTCTTCGGCATGCTGTCACCGCTCATCGACCCCGAGCTGGCGCGGGAGCTTGCCGGAAAGAACGTGACGGCGGTGTCCCTCGACGGGCTGCCGCGGACGCTGTCCCGCGCCCAGGGCATGGACGCGCTGTCCTCGCAGGCGAACGTGGCCGGCTATAAGGCCGTCCTGGTCGCCGCCACGTCGTACGGCAGGTTCTTCCCGCTGCTGATCACCGCGGCGGGCACGGCCCGCCCGGCGAAGCTGCTCGTGCTCGGCACCGGCGTGGCGGGCCTGCAGGCGATCGGCACCGCGCGACGGCTCGGCGCCCAGGTCAGCGGGTACGACGTCCGGCCGGCCAGCAAAGGCGAGGTCGAGTCGCTCGGCGCCACGTTCATCGAGCTCACGTCCGTGGCCAGCGCCGCGGGCGAGGGCGGCTACGCCCGCGAGCTCACCGAGGACGAGAAAGCGGCCCAGCAGGCCGAGCTCACCAGCCACATCGCGCGGCACGACGTGGTGATCACCACCGCGCAGGTGCCCGGGCGCAGGCCGCCGCTGCTCATCACGGAAGACGCGGTCAAGTCGATGGCCGCGGGCTCGGTGATCGTGGACATGGGCGCCAGCGCGCTTGGCGGCAACGTCGCCGGGTCGGTCGCCGGCGAGACCGTGGTCACCGAGAACGGGGTGACGATAATCGGGGCGCAGAACCTGCCCTCGACGATGCCGACCGCCGCGTCAAGCGCCTACTCACGCAACATCTCGGCGCTGCTGCTGCACATGACATCCGACGGCGTGCTGACGATCGACACCGGCGATGAGATCCAGGCCGGAGTCGTGGTCACGCACGACGGGCAGGTTGTGCATCCGGCGGTAGCGAAGCTGCTCGATGGCGAAGGAGGACGCTGATGTCCACGGCGCTGGTGACTGACCTGACGATCTTCGTGCTGGCCCTGCTCGTCGGCATCGAGGTCATCGGCAAGGTGCCCGCCACCTTGCACACGCCGCTGATGTCCGCGGCGAACTCCATCCACGGCATCGTGCTCGTGGGCGCGCTGCTGATCGGCCTGACCGCGCACACCCCCGTCGGCTACATCCTCGCCTTCGTGGCCGCGTTCTTCGCCGCCGCGAACGTGGTCGGCGGCTACGTGGTCACGGGCCGGATGCTGAAGATGTTCCGCCGCAAGGCCCCGGCCCGCCCCGCGGCGCAGGCGCAGCTGAACGGCCAGTCGCAAGACAGGCCGCAGGAGGTGCACCGGTGAACACCTTCACGACCAACATTCAGCTCATCTACATCCTCGCGGCCGCATGCTTCGTGATCGGCCTGCACCTGATGAACAGCCCGGCCACCGCGCGCCGCGGGAACCAGGTGTCCACGGCCGGCATGATCATCGCCGTCGTGATAACGCTGGTCCTGCTGATCCACGACGGCACGGTCACCGGGGTCGGCTGGACCGTGCTGATCGTCGGCGCGCTGCTCGGCTCCGCGGTTGGCCTGCAGGCAGCCCGTACCGTGCAGATGACCGCGATGCCGCAGCTGGTGTCGATGTTCAACGCGGTCGGCGGCGGCGCCGCCGCGCTGGTAGCCGTGTCCGGTTACATCACCGGCGAGTCCGCGCGCGGCGGGGTCCTCGGCACCACCACGGTCTTCACGGTGCTCGACGTGATCATCGGCTCGGTCACCTTCACCGGCTCGCTGATCGCCGCGGGCAAGCTGCAGGGGATCGTCGACAGCTCACCGGTGGTCATCAAGGGCGGCCGGGCGATCAACGCGGCGCTCGCGGTCGTAGCGGTTGGCTCGGCGGCGTTCATGCTCACCACCGCGAGCCTGCCCGCGCTGCTGATCGTGGTGCTCGCGGCGCTCGCGTTCGGCGTGCTCATGGTGCTCCCGATCGGCGGCGCCGACATGCCGGTTGTCATCTCGCTGCTGAACGCGTTTACCGGAACAGCGGTCGCGATGGCCGGCTTCGTGATCAACAACTGGGCGCTGATCATCGCCGGGGCGCTGGTCGGCGCGTCCGGCGGCATCCTCACCAAGCTCATGGCCGACGCGATGAACCGGTCGCTCGCCAACATCATCCTGGGCGGCTTCGGCACCGGCGACACCGCGGTCGCCGCGGTGGTCACCGGGGACGCGCAGATCCGCTCGATCGCCGCCGACGACGCCGCGATCCAGCTCGCCTACGCGTCGAAGGTGATCATCGTGCCCGGCTACGGTCTCGCGGCGGCCCAGGCGCAGCACGGCGTGGCCGAACTCGCGGCGCTGCTCGAGGACCGCGGCGTCGAGGTGAGCTACGCGATCCACCCGGTCGCGGGGCGGATGCCCGGGCACATGAACGTGCTGCTCGCCGAGGCCAACGTGCCGTATCCGCAGCTCAAGGAGATGGATGAGATCAACCCCGAGTTCGGTCGCGCCGACGTGGCGCTGGTGATCGGCGCC
The DNA here is from genome assembly GCA_030038035.1 of Trebonia sp. The sequence goes on along the minus strand of JASHPP010000276.1, from coordinate 9,217 downwards.
AACGACGTGACCAACCCGGCCGCCCGCCGTCCGGGCACGGCGATCTCGGGCATGCCGATCCTTGACGTGGACCAGGCCAAGTCGATCATCGTGGTCAAGCGGTCCATGGGCCACGGCTACGCCGGCATCGACAACGAGCTGTACACGAACCCGAAGACCAGCATGTATTTCGCCGACGCGAAAAAGGCCGTCGCGGAAATGACCGCGGCCGTCAAGACCCTCGTCGGCTGACTACCGCGAATCCAGGTGGGCCGCCGCGACCCTCCTTGGCACCACCATGCGCCAGGCGTCCGTGACAAGCTCGCGCATCTCTTCTGGGGTGAGCGCCGCCATCCGGGCGTGCACCCAGTGGAAGCGCTGATCGGACAGCCGCGGCATGGCGAACTTGGCGGGCTCAGCGGCGATGAGCGCGGCCCGCTCCTCCTTCGGGAAGCCGAATCCCATGATCTCCTCGTCGGGGGAGATCGAGACGTAGACGATCTTGCCGACCCGGAACTTGATGTGGTCGTGGATCAGGTGCTCTGAAGTCCGCGGCAGCGAAAGCGCCACCGCGCGAACCTCCGCTGCCGTCACCACGGTGCCTTGCTCCCTCTACAGGCCGGAAACGGTCACGTGCGCCGGGTGCTCGACGGTGAACCTGTGCCGGATGACGGCCGCCTGCCCTGGCTCAAGCCGCAGGTTCCAGGTGAGCTCGCCCAGGTCGTCCGTCTCGGCCGGGGCGGGGGCGGTCTCGCGCGAGCGCACCTTGATCTCGCCGTCGGCAGACACCGGGATATGGTCGTGCACGCTCACCCGGGCGATGCCGTCACGGCGGTTTTCCACCGTGATCTCGTAGCCGATGTCGACGGTCACGGTGCCGCCGAGCATCGCCTTGCTGGTGCTGCGGCGGCGCAGCTTGCGCTCGACGCGGATCTGTTCGTCGACGCCGAGCTGGACCTCGAACTCTTCCCCGGCGGCGACGGTGTCAAGGTGGGTCTGCCCGACGAAGCGCGTGCCGTGGAAGATACGCGCCTGCCCGGGCAACAGGAGCAGCGAACCGTTCGTGACGGCGGCCCGCAGGTAGGCTTCCGGGGCGAGCACCGGCACCGTGAGGTAGTCGAACGTCGCGCCGGCGTCGAACTGGGCGACCAGGGTCTTGTGCGGACCGCCGTCGGCGGGCACGGCGAGCGGGCGCGCCACCGTGTAGACGAGCCCGGCGCCCGACTCGCCGTCGCCAGGTTCGGCGGCGAGCGCCTTGGCGGCAGGCATCGCCGCGGCGGCGGGCACCGGCGCCGTTTCCCCGGTTGGCCAGTCACCGGGGGGAGCGGCGGCGGCCATGGGAATCCCCGCCGCCTGCGCGCGCCCCACCACGCGCTCGCGCGCCGGCCGCACGCGGCCCACGTACCACGGGGTCAGCTCGGGCAGCGTCTGGTACAGCCCGCGCCGCGTGGTGGACAGGGCCAGCGCGACCTCGGGCCAGTCTTCCCCGGTCAGCTGGGTGATCTCGGCCAGGTAGGACACCGTCAGCCGCTCGCCGTCGAGCACCAGGTCGTACAACGGGTGCCAGGAAGCCCCGGACACGTGGTAGGACAGCTCCACTTCGGCCTCAGTGGCGGCCCGCCCGTGCCTCGAGGATCACGCAGACCTCGGCGAACTCAACCGGATGACCCGCCCGCTTTTCGGCGGCGGCCAGGCGCTGCTCGGCGGCTTCGAGCTCCCGTTGCGCGGTGCGCTTGCGCGCGCCGATCTCGCGCCGCCGGCTGAGGATGCTGCCGGTGCCCGCGGACAGATGTCCGGCCATCCGCGACAGCTCATCGTAGCCAGCCCGTCCGGTGCTCACCGCCCGCGCCAGCGCGGTGGCCGTGGCATCGGAGAGGTGGCCGAGGAAACCCAGCGCCGCCTGCTCGGCAGCGTCCTCGTCGGCGAGCTCCTGCACCGTGTCGCGCCGCTGCTCGACCTCGGCACGCAGCCGCGCCGTCTCCGCACGGAGCGGGTCGGTGCCGAAGCGGCGCTGTACCTCGACGTTGAGCAGGCCCAGGTCATGGCCGCGCGCGGCGACGCGGACAGACGCCGGGTCCGCGGTCGCCGGGAGGCTGCCGAGCACCACTGGCCGCAGCCCCGGCTGCACGGTCACCAGGCCGGTGCGCACCACGCGGGCACCGTCACGGAACACCGTCACGGCTGTGACCGGCGCGTCGACGCTTGCGTCCGTCATCGGTCTCTCCCGCCAGCCCGCTCGTGAGCCTTACGGCAACCCGGTGCCGTCCCCGTTCCTGTCAGTAAGTTACTCCCGCGCCGCGGTCCTGGCCGCCCAGGCGATGGCGATCTGGCCGGCGAGCGCGATGTTGCCGCGCGCGATGTCCAGGTTGACGGTCACGCTCACGCCGCCGGTGGCGCGCTGCATGTAGTCGAGCAGGAACGGCGTCACCGCCTTGCCGCGGATCCCCGCGGCGCGGGCCGCGGCCAGCGACTCGGCGAGCACCCGGTGGTGCAGCGCCGGATCGAGCTGCCTGTCCGGCGGCAGCGGATTGGCGACGAGCAGCGCGGACGCCTCGCCAAGCAAGTCCGCGGCGGCCATCACGGCGGCGATCTCCTGCGGGCTGTCCAGGCGCCACTCCAGGTCCTGGCCGGAATCCGACACGTAGAACGCGGGGAACCTGTTGGTCCGGTAGCCCGCCACCGCCACCCCCAGCGTCTCGAGCCGTTCCAGCGTCGCCGGGATGTCGAGAATCGACTTCACGCCGGCCGACACCACGGTGATCCTGGTCCTGGACAGCACGGTCAGGTCCGCCGACTCGTCAAGCGAGTCGGCGGAGCCGCGGTGCACGCCGCCCAGGCCGCCGGTGGCGAACACCCGGATCCCGGCCTTCGCCGCGAGCAGGGCGGTCGCCGCCACCGTGGTGCCCGCCGTCCGCTTTCCCGCGATTGCCATCGGCAGGTCGCGGCTGCTCACCTTGACGACCGGTTCGCCGAGCGCGACCCGCTCCAGGTCCGCGTCGTCGAGCCCCGCCTTCGGCACGCCGTCGACGACGGCGATCGTGGCGGGCGTCACCCCGGCCTGCGTGAGCATCGCCTCGAATGAGCGGGCCGCCGTCAGGTTGGCCGGCCGCGGCAGGCCGTGGGAGATGATCGCGGACTCGAGCGCGACCACCGGCCGCCCGGCCGCCAGCGCCGCGCGAACCGGCCCGGATAGCTCGGGCACCGCTGACATAAGCCGACCTTACCTGCGCGGGCGCCGGCTATCGGGGACGGGGCTGGGGGCGTAAGGTGCGAAAAGCGCATGATGCCAGTCCCTGGCCCGCCCCGAGCGGGGCGCGGGCGGACCGCATTGCCGGCGAACGCGAGTGACGCAATGACGAGGGAGGCCCCCGTGACCGAGCGGACCAAGATCACCCTGGACGAGTCGCAGATCCCGACGCGGTGGTACAACGTGATCCCCGACCTGCCCTCGCCGCCGCCCCCGCCGCTGCACCCGGGCACGCTGCAGCCGGTGGGGCCCGACGACCTCGCCCCGCTGTTCCCGATGGAGCTCATCGGCCAGGAAGTGACCGGTGACAGCTACGTTGACATCCCCGCGGAGGTGCTTGACGTCTACCGGCTGTGGCGGCCGACACCGCTGTTCCGCGCGTGGCGGCTGGAGAAGGCGCTGCACACGCCGGCCCGGATCTACTACAAGTACGAGGGTGTGTCCCCGGCCGGGTCGCATAAGCCGAACACCGCGGTCCCGCAGGCGTTCTACAACTCGCGGGAAGGGACTAAACGGCTCACCACCGAGACCGGCGCCGGGCAGTGGGGCAGCGCGCTTGCGTTCGCGTGCGCGCAGTACAACCTGGACTGCGAGATCTGGATGGTGCGGGCGTCCTACGACCAGAAGCCGCACCGGCGCACGCTGATGGAGGTCTACGGCGCGACCGTGCACCCGAGCCCGTCCCGCGCGACCAACGCGGGCCTGAAGGTGCTCGCCGACGACCCGGCATCGCCGGGCAGCCTCGGCATCGCGATCAGCGAGGCGGTCGAGGCCGCGGCAGGCAGCGCCGAGACCAGGTACGCCCTCGGCAGCGTGCTCAACCACGTCCTGATGCACCAGACGGTCATCGGCGAGGAGGCGCTGAAGCAGTTCGCCGCGGCGGGCGAGTCGGCGCCAGACCTGATCGTCGGCTGCACCGGCGGCGGGTCCAACTTCGCCGGGCTGTTCCTGCCGTTCCTGCGCGAGAAGCTGGCCGGCCGCGCCAACCCGGTGATCCGGGCGGTCGAACCGTCCGCCTGCCCGTCGTTCACCCGGGGTATCTACGCCTACGACTTCGGCGACACGGCCGGGTTCACGCCGCTGCTCAAGATGCACACGCTGGGCCACGGCTTCATCCCCGCGCCCGTGCACGCGGGCGGGCTGCGCTATCACGGCATGTCGCCGCTGCTGTCCCACATGTACGAGCTCGGCCTGTTCGAGGCGGTTGCCAAGCCGCAGCGGGAGTGCTTCGCCGCGGCGGTCACGTTCGCGCGCGCCGAGGGCATCCTACCCGCGCCCGAGCCTTCGCACGCGCTCGCTGCCGTCGTCGACGAAGCCAGGCGCTGCGCGGAAACGGGTGAGGAGAAGGTGATCCTCACCGCGCTGTGCGGCCACGGACACTTCGACATGGTGGCCTACGAGCGGTACCTGGCCGGCGAGATGACCGACTTCGAGCTCCCGCAGGACCAGATCGACGCGGCCCTGGCTGGCCTGCCCGCGGCCCCGTAGGGCCCGCCAGGGGATGCGCCGCCGCACGACCGAGGCCGACCGGCCGACGGTGCTTGTGTCCTACGCCGCGTTCGTGCTGAGCGGTCTTGGCGCAGGAGCTGGCGGGGTGCTGCTGCCGTCGCAGATGGCCAGTTACGGGGTGGGCCGGGCCACGATCGGGATCGCTTTCTTCACGATCTCCATCGGATTCGCGCTGGCCGGCTTGAGCAACGGCGCGCTGCTCCACCGGTTCGGGGTCCGCACCGCCCTGACGGCCGGCGGCAGCGCGTTCATGCTGGGCGGACTGTACCTGGCCAGCCGCCCGCCGTTCGTCGCGTTCGTGCTGGCGCAGGTGGTCATCGGGTACGGGGTCGGGGTTCTCGAGTCGGTGCTCAACGTCTGCCTCTCGGCCATGCCCGGCGCGACGACGCTGCTCAACCGCCTGCACGCGTTCTGGGGCGTCGGCGCGCTGCTCGGGCCGCTGCTGGCTGCCTGGATCATCGGCTTCGCCCCCTGGACGGTGGTCTGGCTGGTGCTGGCCGGGGCCAGCGTCCCGCTGCTCGCCGGCTTCCTGCTGGCCTACCCGAGGTCCGCCCCTGGCGCCCCTGGCGCCCCGGACGCCCCGGACGCCCCGGTGCCGGGGGCGGCTGAGGCGCCGGTGCCGACCCCCGCCAGCATGCTGGGCGCCGCGCTCAGGGGCCGTGGCGTCCAGCTCGGGGCGGCGATGCTGGCGGTCTACGTCGGCCTGGAGGCCAGCGTGGGCAGCTGGGGCTTCAGCTACCTGGTGCAGGCGCGGGCGCTGCCTGAGTCGATCGCCAGCTACACGATCAGCGGGTACTGGCTGGGGCTGACGCTCGGCCGGTTCCTGATCAGCCCGATCGCCGCACGGGTCGGCGCGACCACGGCCCGGATGATCTACGCGTGCCTGGCCGGCGTCACCGCCGCTGCCGCGCTGGCCTGGCTGTCGCCGGCCGTGCTCGCGTGCGTCGCGCTTGGGCTGCTCGGCTTCCTCCTCGGCCCGGTCTTCCCGACCACGATGGCGGTCGCGCCCCGGCTGACGCAGGCCCGGCTGGTGCCCACCGCCATCGGGGTGATGAACGCGGCCGCCGTGGGCGGCGGCTCCGCGCTGCCCTGGCTGGCGGGCGCGATCGCCCAGAGCGCGGGGATGCGGGTGCTGCTGCCGTTCGCGCTGACCCTCGCGATCGTCCAGTTCGCCGTCTGGCGGCCAATCGCCGGCCGGCTGAGCTGACGAGCGTGGAGTCGGCCGGGATCGTTCGGGATAAATCTGCCGGGGACCGGCGGCGGCGCGAAACTGATGCTGCGAGTGTTCCCAGTGTGCTGGTTGTCATCTCGATGTCCATGCACGCGTCCGTGACGCTCTGCCCGTAGGCCAGCGTCGCCGGGTCGCCAGGCTCCTGGCGTCCCGCCACCAGGAAGCTCTCAAGCATCACGCCGCAGATGCCGCGCTCGCCGCCGGTGATCTGCTCGGCCAGCGCCTGGGCCACCGCCGGCTGACGGCGGTAGTTCTTGCCGCTGTTGCCGTGGCTGGCGTCCACCATCAGGCGCCGTGGCAGCCCGGCCGCCGCGACCAGGTCCAGCGCCTTGGCCACGTGGGAGGACGAGTAGTTGGGGCCGCTGCGGCCGCCGCGCAGGATCACGTGCGTGTCGGCGTTCCCCGCCGTCTTCACCACGGCGGCCGCGCCCGCCTGCGTGACGCCGAAGAACGTGTGCCCGGTCGCCGACGCGCGGCATGCGTCGACCGCGACCTGGACGTCGCCGTCCGTCCCGTTCTTGAACCCGACCGGCATGGAAAGGCCCGACGCGAGCTGCCGGTGCACCTGGCTCTCCGTCGTCCGCGCCCCGATCGCCCCCCAGGTCACGGTGTCGGCGATGTACTGCGGCGTGATCGGGTCCAGCCACTCGCAGCCCACGGGCATGCCCAGGCCAAGGATGTCAAGGAGCAGCCGCCGCGCCGCGCGCAGCCCGCGGTGCACGTCGTGGCTGTCATCCATGCCGGGGTCGTTGATCAGGCCCTTCCACCCGGTCACGGTGCGCGGCTTCTCGAAGTACACGCGCATCACGATGAGCAGGTCGCGGGCGTAGGCGTCGCGGAGCGCCGTCAGGCGCGCGGCGTAGTCGAGGGCGGCCTTCGGGTCGTGCACGGAGCACGGGCCGGTGACCACGAGCAGCCGGTCGTCGGCGCCGTCAAGCACGGCGCGGGCCTCGGCCCGGGTGCGCTCGACTGTCTGTGCCTGCTCGTCAAGCAGCGGCAGCTCATCGACCAGCGCGGCCGGTGACAGCAACGGCTCGTAGGCGACGATCCGGGTGTCCCTGACGCGTGACATCGGGGTTCTCCTCCCGGGCGAGCCGCGCCCACCTCGGCCGGGAGCCAGCTACGCCCTGTTCGCGACGGGTGGCCGCGGCCCCCGCCTTCGGCTGGCTCCGGGTGGTGATAAGCGCACGCAAGTACGCCTGGCTCCGCCCGGAGCCAGCGTAAAGCGCCAATACCACCGTGACACGCGGTCGATCATACACTGCGGCGGCGGCGCGGCCGCGGCGGGGCGCGGGGACGCCGCACGGGGTTCCAGCGGTGCCCGGCGCCGCCCGGCCTAGCTGAGCTGCCCGGCGACGATCTCGTGGCAGAGCGCCAGGCACTCGGTGCAGATCGTCGCCCGCGCGGACAGCGCCAGGCCGGACACCTGGTGGCGGCGCTTGCCGCAGAAGCTGCACTCGGCCGTCGTGACATCGGCACCGGCCCGCTTGAGCGCGGACACCGGGGTGGCGGCGGCCCGGCCGCTGGCGACCACCCGGTCCGCCCTGTCGATGCACTGGTCGCAGATGTGCACGCCGGCGCCGGCGATGAGCGTCCTGACGTGCGGCCGTGCCTTGCCGCAGAACGAGCATTCCGGCTGCAGCAGGCGCTTCCCGCCATCGCCACCGGCCGCCGCAGGATCATTCGGCACAGCGTCAAGTGTACGTAGCGCCTGCCCGGTAACAGTCTGCCAGTTCGGGGACCGCTCCGGGCCGGCTCGGTCCCGGGGGCTGTTGGCGGTGGGGCCCCCGCCGCCAATAGGCTTGGCGCTGGGGGCCCCACCGCCAGCACCTGCGGCAACCTCAAGCGGACGAACTACCGTAATCCGGGCAAATCATCCGGATGGGTGCCGCCCGCGGCACCCACAGGACCCCTTGGGTGCCACTTTGCACACTCTGTGACCATTTAGCGGTCAATTATGGGCGATTTGTCCATGCAAGAAGTGTCCAAAGTAACACTTGGCGGACTGGTGGGGCGCAAGGGAAACTCCCGGTGCGCGCTGGGTAGCCCCGACCGGATTCGAACCGGCGTTACCGCCTTGAGAGGGCGGCGTCCTAGGCCTCTAGACGACGGGGCCGAGCGAGCTTCACCTTACCGTCTCGCGGTGAGTCCGCCAACTCGCGCGCGGCCCGCGACCGCGGCGTGGGCCAGGCCCGGGGCGGGAACGCGAAACGTGGCACGAACGCCACGCCAGGGCATCCGTGCCACGTCAAACGCTGGGGTACCAGGACTCGAACCTAGACTAACAGGGCCAGAACCTGTCGGGCTGCCAATTACCCCATACCCCAAGGGCGCGCGAACGCCGGCGCCGCAAGGCGTTCGTCCGTGTCGCGCCGCTGCAGTCTACCGGAGACGGGAGCCGGTAGCCAACGCGGCTACTCCGGCTCGGCGACCATGTGGTCCGGCTCGATCTCGCGCAGCTCGGGGGGCTCGAGCGCCACCGCGACGGGGGACGACGTCCGGGTGCCGCCCCGGACGGCGAAGACGGCGCGCACGTCGCGCTTGACCACGTGCTCGGCGTGGCTCAGCTCGTCGATCAAGGTGGCGTGCGCGAGGGCGGAGGCAACGGGACCGTTCGGAGTGGTCTCGATGACATCGCTGACCGCGGCCGATCCGTTGGCCGCGACCGCAACCGGGCCGAGCGGCGTGTGCTGCCATTTCTTGTGCAGTTCCGGCACCGCCGACAGCAGCATCCGGGTGTAGTCGTGCTGCGGGTTGCCGAAGACCTTCTCCGTCGCGCCCATCTCCACGATCGCGCCGTGCCGCAAGATGACCGTCCGGTCGCTCACGTAGTTGCCCAGCGACAGGTCGTGGGTGACGAACAAGATCGCGAGCCCGGCCCGCTTGAGCTTGACGAGCAGGTTGAGCACGTCGACCCGGGTGGAGGCGTCGAGCATGCTGATGATCTCGTCGGCCACAAGCACCTTGACCTCGAGCAGCAGCGCGCGGGCGATCAGCAGGCGCTGCTGCTGGCCGCCGGAGAGCTGGTGCGGGTACTTGCCGAGCACGTCGCCCGGGTTGAGCGCGACCGCGTCGAGCGCGGCCTCGAGCTTGTCGTCCCAGTCCTTGTCCGGGGTGTGCCTGAAGTACACGTCCCGCACCAGCTGGAACACCCGGTCCGCGCGGTAGATCGGGTTGTAGGAGCTGAACGGGTCCTGGAAGACGCCTTGCACCTGCCGGTAATACTCACGCAGCCCGCGCTGGGAATAGGT
>JASHPP010000275.1 GCA_030038035.1 Trebonia sp. | reverse complement strand
GTCGCCGGCCTGCCCGCGAGCACCCGGTCCGGCTTGATCAGCGTGATCCGCGTGGTCGTCGCGACCTTCGTCACCGTGACGCGCGCCGTCCCCGAGGCCCCGGCGTGCGTGGCGTCACCGGAATAGCTGCCCGTCACGGTGTAGCTGCCCGCCGCCGCGAACCTCGCCGTGCAGCGTGTTGACCCGTGCGACAGCCGCCCGGCGCACAGCCTCGTCCGGCCCGTCGCGAAGCTGACCGTTCCTGTCGGCGTCGCGCCCGCTGACCGCACGGTCGCGGCCAGCGTCACGCTGATGCCGGCCACGGCCGTGCCTGGCCTTGCGGACACGCTGACCGTCGACGGGTGCTTGGCACCCGCCACACCCGGATGCGCGCCGGACGCGCTGGCCGGCGCGGCCGTCACCGCCGCCGCCAGCGCGATAATCACCGGTATCGCGACGACCGCCGCGATCGCGGTCGCCGCTTTCCTGGCGGCGCCTGACCGAATCAGCCTCATGCTGAACGCCTCCCCTCGATGCCGGGTTTGCGGCGCTCCTTCCCTCCCTGGGCGCCATCCAATCCCGGCCGTGCCCCGCTGTTGGCGGGCCAGCGGGTCGGGTCTGTTATTTAAGCTGCTGGCATGGGGCAGATCCGGGTAGGCACGGCGTCGTGGACCGACAAGACGCTGACCGCCTCCGGCTGGTACCCGTCGGAGGCGGACACGCCAGAGAAACGGCTGCGGTTCTACGCCAGGCAGTTCCCGCTCGTCGAGGTGGACTCCACCTACTACGCGCTGCCCGCGAGCCAGACCGCGGCGATGTGGGCGGCGCGGACGCCGGCCGGCTTCACGTTCAACGTCAAGGCGTTCAGCCTGTTCACCACCCACCCCACGCCGGTGAAGGCGCTGCCGGCCGAGCTGCGCGAGGCGGCGGCCAAGGCCGGCAAGGACCGGGTCTACCTCAAGGACGTCGACCCGGAGGTGACCGGCCAGGCCTGGGAGCGGTTCCTCGCCGCACTCGAGCCGCTGCGCGAGGCGGGCAAGCTCGGCGCGATCCTGCTGCAGTTCCCGCCGTGGTTCCCCATCTCCCGCGCGAACAAGGAGTACATCGTCGCGTGCGCCCAGCGGGTCGCGCCCCGCCGGGTGTGCGTGGAGTTCCGCAATCGCACCTGGCTGACCCCGGACAACCAGCAGGAGACCCTGGATTTCCTGTCCGCTCAGCGCCTGACGTACGTGTGCGCGGACATGCCGCAGGGATACCCGAGCTCTGTCCCCCCGGTGCTTGCCGCCACCAGCGACCTGGCCGTCGTCCGCCTGCACGGCCACTCGGACAAGTGGGGGAGCAAGGACATCTATGAGCGGTTCGGCTACCGCTACACCGGCGAGGAGCTGGACGAATGGGCCGGCAAAGTGAGCGACCTGGCCGCGGCCGCGGAGCTGACCCATGTGCTGTTCAACAACTGCTACCGCGACTACGCCCAGGTCAACGCCCGCCAGCTCGCCGAAAGGCTCCGTGGCCATGAGGGTGGCCATGAGGGTGGCCATGACAATTGAGGGGCTGGGATCTGCGGACGCGGGAGGTCGTGCGGGCCTGGCCTACGAGCGCCGCGGCTGCGGGCCGCCGCTGGTGCTGCTGCACGGGCTTGGGCACCGTCGGCAGGCGTGGAGCGCGGTCCTCGACCTGCTCACGCCGCACCGCACCGTCATCGCGGTCGACCTGCCCGGCCACGGCGAGTCCCCGCCGCTCGCGCAGACAGCCGGCCAGGGACAGTCCGCGATCCGCGCGATCGCAACGCAGCTCTTCGCCTTCCTCGACGAGCAGGCCCTTGACCGCCCCCACATCGCGGGGAACTCCCTGGGCGGCGCCCTCGCGCTGATCGCCGGCGCACGAGGCCGCGCGAAGACCGTGACAGCGCTGTCGCCGGCTGGCTTTTGGGCTCACGGCTGGCAGTTCGGCTACGCCCGGGCGGTCTTCAAGTCCGCGCTGCTGGCCGGGCCGTTCACTTTGCCGCTTGTGCCCGCGCTGGCACGCAGCACACTCGGCAGGTACGTCATGGACGGCCCGTTCGTGCACAGGCCCGCGCGCATGCCGCCAGAACAGGCCGCCGCCGACGCCCGCGCCTTCTTCACCGCCCGCGAGGTGGTCAGCGCGGTACTGGCAGCGCAGGTGTCGTTCACCGAAGCCGTGCCGCCGGACGTCCCTGTGACGATCGGGTGGGGCACCCAGGACCGCCTGCTGCCGCCCAGCCAGGCACGCGTCGCCAGGCAGCGGCTGCCGCATGCCAGGTTCGTGCGGCTGCCAGACTGCGGCCACGTGCCGATGACCGACGCGCCCGGGCTGGTCGCCGCGGTACTGCTTGACGGCAGCGCCAGGAACTAGGTCGCGGCGGAGCCGCGGACGGGCATCCCGGCCGCCAGGTACGCGTCGTCGATCACCCGCATGGTGGTGACCGCGCTCGCCGCCGTCGTGGGGAACGGCGAGCCGTCGAGCACCGCCGCCGCGAACGCGCGCAGCTGCCAGGCGAACGTCGTGTCGCCCGCGTCGTGATGCTCGGCCCGTTCGTCGGACACCACGGACCCGTTCCTTGTGACGACGAGCCGCCCCTCGTGGGCGATGACGAAGTTCGCCAGCCACAGGTGCCCCTCGTCGCCGATCACGTGCACGTCGGCCAGGAACTCCCCGTCCCTGGTGAACGCGGACTCCAGCCACCCGGTCAGGCCGCGGGGGAACGCCAGGCGGGCCGCCATGGCCCGGTCCACGAGGCGGCCGGGGAGCGGGTCGGCGAGCGCGCCCGCGACCTCGGGCCCCGGCCCGCCCGCCCAGGGCGCCCCGGGCGCCCCGCCCGCCCCAGGCCCGTCGGCCCCGCCGGTCCGCGATCCGCCCGGCCCCGCACCGCTCGCCTCGCCCACCAGCCGCAGGCAGTCGACCGCGTAGCACCCGCCGTCCATCAGCGCGCCCCCGCCCAGCGCGTAGTCGTACCTGATGTCGGCCGGGTCGCCAACCGGCCAGCTCGTCCAGGCCTGCACGTGCCGCACGGCGCCGATGGCGCCGTCGCCGATCATCGCCACCAGGCGCCGCACCAGCGGGTGGTACCGGTAGTGCATGCCCTCCATCACCACGAGTCCCGACGCCTGCGCGGCGTCAAGCACCTCGCCGGCCTCGGCGGCGTTGGCGGCGAACGGCTTCTCGCACAGCACGTGCTTGCCCGCGGCCAGCGCGCGCAGCGTCCAGCGCGCGTGCAGGGCGTTCGGCAGCGGCACGTAGACGGCGTCCACGGCGGGGGAGTCAAGCAGTTCCTCATACGACCCGTACGCCCGCGGGATCCCGTGCCGCGCCGCGAACGCCGAAGCCCGCGTCGCGTCCCGCCCGGCGACCGCCACCACCGCGACCGACGGCACCGCCGCCGACGGCGCGAGCAGGGCTCGCCCCGCGATCCGCGCGGTGCCCAGGATCCCGATCCGAACCTGCGCGCTGACCGCCGCGCTCATCGCCGGCCGCCAGGAGCCAGCGCCTCGAGCACCTCGCTGGCCCGCAGCACCGCGCGGCCCTCATCGGCCGCCGGGTCGCCGACCAGCGGGTCCCAGTTCACGTCGTAGAACACCTCGGTGACACCGCAGCTGTCCAGCCACGCGGTGTCCTCGCGGATCTGCTCGAAGCTGCCCGACAGCAGCACGCGCTCGCCGGTGGCAGGCGACGTCACCGGCCTCCCGGCGCGCACCACCCCCCGGCAGACGATCCGCACCGGCCCGCGCCCGGCGGCCGCCGCGGTCTCCTGGACGATCTTCGCGGCCTCGGCGATCACCGACAGGTCGGCGGTGCTCGCGGTGACCCAGCCGTCGGCGATCCGCCCGGCCCGCTCCATCGCCGGCCGCGACATGCCGCCGAGCAGGACCGGCGGCCCCGGCCGCTGCACCGGGAGCGGGTCCTGGCGTCCCGGCGGGATCTCGTAGAAGGATCCCTGGAAACCGCTCTCGCCCGCCCACAGCGCGCGCAGCGCGGCCAGGTACTCCTGCGTCCGCGCGCCCCGCCGCGCCATCGGCGCGCCCGATCCCGTGAATTCCGCGGGCAGCCAGCCGAGCCCGATGCCCAGGTCGAGCCGCCCGCCCGAGAGCACGTCCACGGTGGCCGCCTGCTTCGCGAGCAGCAGCGGCGACACGAACGGGTGGTTGACGACCGCCACGCCCAGCCGGATCGAGGATGTCACGGCGGCGGTGTACCCGAGCGCGACCATGGGATCGAGCACGCTGTGGTAGACGGGCGCCATCCCCGACTCCCTCGGCACAAGAAGCCGCTGGAACGTCCACAGCGACCGGTAGCCGAGCCGCTCGGCGCGCCGCGCGAACTCCGTCAGGTTGCGGGGGGTCGCCCACGCGCCGGCCACCGGCGCCCCGAATCCGATGTCCATGATCAAGACCATAACCGCGGGCCGGGGACCGCGCTCACGCTCCCCCGCCGGTGCCGTTTCCGCCTCCCTTTATCCCGAACGATCCCGCCCGTCTCCCCAAACTCACCCCGCTCCCTTACCGTTGGCCCATGTCAACAGCGGACTTCTGCGCGGGGATGCTGGGCGCGACGGCCAGGCCACTGCCCCCGGGCCCGTGCCGTGCGGCCCGCCGCACCTTGCTCAACGTCATCGGGACGGCCGTCTCCGCCGTCACGTCGCCGACCGTGGCCGTGCTGCTGCGCGCCGCGGCCGAACAGGGCAGCGCGGGCGCCGTCCCAGTCCCGGGTCTCGGGTACGGGCTCGACCCGTACTGGGGCGCGCTGGTGACCGGCACCGCCGCCCACCTGGACGACTACGACGACACGCACCTGGCGACGGTGATCCATCCCGGCGCGTCCACGCTCGCGACCGTGCTCGCGCTCGCGCCGGAGACGGCGCCGTCGGGCGCGGCGTTCCTGGCGGCGTTCGCGGTCGGCTGCGAGGCCCAGCTGCGGATCGGCAACGCGATCTCGCCGGCCCACTACGATCACGGCTGGCACATCACGGGGACGGCCGGCGTCTTCGGCGCGGCCATGGCGGCGTGCGCGCTGCTCGGCCTGGACGCGGCAGCCGGGGCGCGCGCGCTGTCGCTGGCCGCCACGATGACCGCCGGGCACCGCGAGGCGTTCGGCTCGATGACCAAGCCGCTGCACGCGGGCAAGGCGGCGGCGAACGGCATCCTCGCCGCGCGGCTGGCGGCCGCGGGGCTGGCCGGGCCCGCGGACCCGCTGGGACCGGACGGTGTCCTGCAGGTGCTGGCCGCCGGGGTGAACCGCGACGCGCTCGGCACGTCCCTCGACCACGGGGGCTGGGAACTGGAACTGAACACGTTCAAGACATATCCGTGCGGCGTGGTGGCGCACCCGGCGATGGACGCGGCGATCGCCGCCTCCGCGCGGCTCGACCCGGCCGACGTCACCGCGATATCCCTGCGCTGCAACCCCCTGGTCCCCGAGCTCATGGGCCTGACGCAGCCAGCAGACGGCCTGCGGTCCCGGTTCAGCGCCCGGCACGGCGTGGCGGTGGGGCTGGCGTACGGCCGGGCCGGGCTGGCGGAGTTCAGCGACGAGGCGGCGGCGGCGCCCGAGGTGGCCAGGCTGCGCGGCCTGATCACGCTCGACCCCGATCCCGCCGTCCCGCGTGACGCGGCCGTGCTGCGGATCGAGCTGCGCTCCGCCGGCCCGGTGGAGCTGCGGGTGGACCACACGCGGGGGAGCATCGCCCGGCCGCTCACCGACGAGGAGCTGCTCGCCAAGGTGGCGGCGCTGGTCGCCCCGGTGCTCGGCGAGTCCGCGGCGGACCGCATCCAGGGCGCTGTCGACGCCATCCCTGACGCGCCCGGCCTGTCCGAACTGTTCGCCGCGCTGCGACCGGAGCCGTCATGACGACCACCGACGACATCCTCGCCCTGGCCGCGCGCGCCGCCGCCACCGAACAGGCCGACGGGGACCTCGAATTGTTCGGCGGCGCCGTCACCCGTGGCATGAACAGCGACGTCGTGCGCCGGCTGTCCACACTCCGCCCGCCGGCCGGCGTGCCGCTGGCCGGAGCGCCAGCCATGCCAGCAAGCCCGGCGTGGGATGCCTGGCTCTGGGCCACCGCCGCGATCACGTGCTTCACCAGCGAGGCGGCCACGGACAGCGCGGCTGCCATGATCGCCGTCTGCGCCGCCGCCACCGCACTCGGGGACGACTGCTCCGCCGCGGTCGCCGCCGGCACGCAGGCCGCCGAACTCGTCCAGTCCCGGCTCACCGGCCCGGCCGGGGCTGGCCCCGGCTGGTCGGTCCAGACGGTATCGGCCGCGATCGGCGCCGGCCTGGCGGCGGGCCTGATGCTTGGCCTGCCAGCAGCGCAGCTGCGCAACGCCCTGGGTATCTGCGCCACCCAGGCGGCAGGCCTGCGCGCGGCGGCCGGGACCGACGCCGGCCCGCTGCAGGTCGGCAAGGCAGCCTTCAACGCGGTGGAGGCGGCACAGCTCGCCCGCCTGGGCTTTACCTCCTCCGCCGAGCCGCTGGACGGCCGCCGCGGCCTGGTCGCATTGTTCTGCGGCTAACTCGCCGGCGCGGCGAGGTGATTGCCGTAGTAGTCGGCGAACGCGAGCTCGCCGGGGTCTGGCCGGTGCAGGTGCCTTGGGAACGGGCGGGCGGGATAGCCGGCGACGATGTGGCACGCGGTCGCGATGTCCGCCGGTATGCGCAGGAGCTCCTTGACGTCGGGCTCGCGCGCCACGAGCAGCGTGGTGAACGTCGTGGCGACGCCCTGGGCGCGCAGCGCCAGGCAGAAGTTCTGGGCCATCGGGTAGACCGAGCCGCCCGCCACGATGCTCAGCCGGCCAAGCTCGGTGTCGGTGGGGTGGGTCGCGGCGAGATCGGCGCAGACGACGACGATCACGGGAAACTCGCCGAACCGCCGCGCGAAGTTGTCGCCGTCGGCCATCGTCCTTGCCGGGTCGCGAAAGCCCGTCTGCGTGGTCTTGACCTGCCCGCTCGCGGTCTCGATCGGCGCGGCGCCCGCGCGGGCGGCGGCGGCGACCTCCTCCCACAGCGGCAGGTACCACTCACCGAGCTGCCTGCGCAGCCCGGCGTCGCGGACGAAGACGAAACGCACCGGGCAGCGGTTGCCCCCGTTGGGGGCGAACCGGGCGAGCTCGACGGCCCGCTGCAGCACCTCGTCAGGTACCGGGTCGTCGCGGTAGTAGCGGCACGCGTGCTGGGTGCGCATCGCCTCATCAAGGTCCACTGCCTGGGCTCCTTCCTCGTTCCTCGCGGTGCTGGTCAGCGTCGTGCCGGCGGGCAGGGCCTGGCCAGCGCTGGCATGGCCAGCACGTCGTGGCGCTCGAAGAACGGCTCGAGCACGCCGCGCAGCCGCTCCCTGTCGGTGCCGCGCGGCGGCCGCACCCGCAGCACCGCCTGGCCCGCGCGGACGTGCCGGCGGGTCCGCGGTTCCATCCCGGCCAGGGAAGGCCCGGCGTCGCCGACCGGGCCCGCGAACCAGTACGAGATCAGCGTCGGCGTCAGCGACAGCGGGTAGGCCGGATCGGCGTCGCGGACCTCGTGGCCCAACCCCGCGAGCAGTTCGCCGGTCTGCCGGACGCTCGCCTTGCACGTCCTGTGCACGACGATCCCCGGGCCTGGCGGCCGGACCGACACCGCGACGCGCAGCCGCGGCGGCTCGTCAAGGCCGAACTCCGTGCCGGCCAGCACCCCGAGCATGAGGGCCGCGTCGGCGGCCGTCGTGGCGAGCACGCCGTTCTCGGCAAGGCCGTGCCAGCCGTCGGCGCCAAGCCGCGCGGGCACCACGCCGGTACCCGGCTTGATCCCGAACAGCCCGCAGGCGGCGGCAGGAATGCGGACCGAGCCAAGGCCGTCATTGCCATGGGCGATCGGGACCAGCCCCGCCGCGACCGCCGCGGCCGAGCCGCCCGACGAGCCGCCCGCCGTGCGGCGCCGGTCCCATGGATTGCGCGCGATCCCGAACGCGCTGTCGGTGAACGGGTAGATGGCCAGTTCCGGCAGGTTGGTCAGTCCCGCCACGATCGCGCCGGCGGCGCGGAGCCTGGCGACCACGGGGTGATCCTCGCCCTGCGGCCGGCCGGGCACGGCCGCGCTGCCCAGCCGCATCGGCTCCCCGGCGACCGGCACGTTGTCCTTGATCGCGACGGGAACCCCCGCCAGTGGCAGGTCCGCGCGGTCCGCCCGCGCGTCAACCGCGGCGGCCTCCGCGGCCGCCTCTGCGGCCCGGACCCGGACGAAGGCGCCGAGCTCGGCGTTCAGCCTCGCGATCCGGTCCAGGTGGTCACCGGCCACCTGGCCGGCCGTGACCGCGCCGGACCGGACCGCCGCCGCGATCTCCGCTGCGGGACGGCCCGTCCATTCACTCATGACCCCATGATCTCCCGCTGCGGCGCGTGCCGCGGGATGTCCCGTGGCAGACTGCGGGAATGACCGATTTGGTCCTTCCAGGACTGCCGTTTCCGCTGCAGCCGTCGGGGAACCCGGCGTGCCAGGCCGTCGTGTCCGGCGGGGCGCTAGCGCTGACCAGCGGCGCGAAGTCCGACCTGTTCATCGACCCGGCCGGCGACGAGGGGGCCCGGCCGGACGCGGGCCGGCTGACCGGGCTGCCGCCAGATCGCGACTTCATGCTCGCCGCGCGGGTCGCTGTCAGCTTCGGCAGCGCCCACGACGCGGGCGTGCTCCTGCTGTACCTGAGCGAGCGGAGGTGGGCCAAGCTCTGCTACGAGATGTCCCCGCAGCACCGCCCGACCGCGGTGACCGTGGTGACGCGGGCCACCTCGGACGACAGCAACTCGTTCGAGACCGGGGGCGGCCCGCTGTGGCTGCGGATCACCCGGTCCGGCCGGGCGTGGGCGTTCCACGCCTCAGCGGACGGCGCCTGGTGGCGGCTGTTGCGCTATTTCACGCTCGGTGAGTCCTCAGGCGTGCGCGTCGGTTTCCTCGCCCAGTCGCCCCAGGGCCCCGGCTGCACCGCCGTCTTCGACAACATCGCCTACCAGCCCGGCGCGCCCGCCGACCTGCGCGACGGCAGCTAGACCGCGCGTCCGGCGCGGGCGCCGGCCAGTGCCGCCCAACGGCGGTGCCGCAGCCAGCGGCGCACCAGCCTGACCGCGAAGACCAGGATCAGCACGGCCACCCGGCGTGTCCTCGTGACTGGGCCAGCTGCGCCAACGGCCCGGCTGTATCGGGCCAGCTGCGCCAATGGCCCAATTGCCTCAACTCCCCGGCATTGGGCCTAACGTCCGGTGACGGCACCGTCCGCGACCGCGCCGAGCCTGGCAAGCAGCGCGGCGCGGGACGCCGGCCCGAGCGCGTAGACGAGCGTGAACATCGCTTCGCGCAGCAGCCGCTGCGCGTGATCGGCCACGAGCAGCGAACGGCTGCCTTCGGTCGCGGCGAGCGTCGCGGCCGCGCGCACCGCGAGCTCGCCCGCGGCGGCCCGCGCGGCAGGCAGGTGCGGGCCGAGCTCGTCGAGCCCGGCCCGCACCGACGCCAGCTCGCCGTCAAGCGACGTCGGCCCGAGCAGCCGGCAGCAGCGCGCCGCGACGCCAAGCGCCATCGCGGCGTGCACCCGCAGCACCTCCGGCACGGCGCCGGCGCCGACAGCGCCACCGGCGCCGTACGGGTGCAGCCCCGTGACACGGTCCGCGGCGACAGGCAGCGCGCTGAACGTGACGCGCATCGTCGCGGTCGCGTTGAGCGCGGCGAGCCGCAGCCGCTCAGCGCGCAGCGACGGGCCTTGCGCCGCGTCGACGATCAGCCAGACGACCTGGTCCTCGGGGGTGCGCGCGGCGACGTGGATCACGTCGATGCGTCCCCACCCGGAGACGAACGGAGACACCCCGTCAAGCAGCCAGCGGTCGCCGTCGCGCCGCGCGCGCAGCGTCGGCTTGGGCAGCAGGCCGCCGCTGCCGAGCCCGCCGCGGATCGCGCCGGAGGCAAGCGGCGCCAGCCACCTGTCCCGCAGCTCGGCGCGGTCGCTGGCCGCCACGGCGTGCACGAGCCCGGTGTGCTGCACCCAGACGAACGCGGTCGTCATGCAGCCGCTGGCCAGCGCCTCCTGGACCGCGCAGGCCGTGCCGAAGTCGGCGTTCAGCCCGCCCGCCTCTTCCGGCGCCGCGACGCCGTACAGCCCGGCGTCGGCCAGCGCGTCGAGCAGCTCGCGCGGCAGCACGTCGCTGGCGTCGGTCGCCAGCGCGGCGGGGAACAGAACCTCGTCGGCGATGCGCTGCGCCGTCCGCACAATGTCCACCGGGACATTCTGGCAGAACTCACGCGGCGGGCGCCGTCCCCGCCAGCACGGCCGCGGTGATCTCGCGGGCGCATCCCCACGCCAGCGTCACCCCGCCGCCGCCGTGCCCGTAGTTGTGCCAGAGCACCCGGTCGCCGGGGCCGGGCAGCCGCTCGGCCTCGAGCCGCACCTGCGGCCGGCACGGCCGCAGCCCGACCCGGTGCGCCACGATCTGCGCCCCGCGCAGGCGGGGATGGACGGCCGAGCAGTCGCGCAGGATCCGTTCGGCTACCTCGGGCCGGGCGGCCAGGTCCCATGCACCTTCCTCCGCGGTGCCGCCGAGCAGCACCACGTCGCCGTGCGGGAACAGGTACACGTACTCCGAGCCGCGCAGCCCGTGGTCGATGTAGAACTCCTCGATGCCCGGGTTGCGCACCACCACGACCTGCCCGCGCACCGGCTCAAGCAGCGGGTCGGGCACGAGCTCCCTGGCGCCCATGCCTGCGCAGTTCACCACGACAGGCGCGTCCTGCGACTGCAGGGACGCGACGGCGGCGACCTCCACCGAGCCCCCCGCCGCCGCGTACCGCGCCAGCAGGTAATCCAGGTACGACGGCATGGTCACCACCGGCGCGGTGTACCACCAGCCGGCCGCGAACCCGTCGGGCAGCTCCGTCGGCGCGCACATCGCCACGCCGCCTGGCAGCAGGTCCAGCCAGTCAGGCGGCGCTGCGGGCTCTTGCGACACCTCCCGCCCGCGCACCTGGCGGATCGCGGCCGCGGGCTCGCCGGCCAGCTCCGACAGCACGTCCAGGCCGGCCCGTGCCCACTCACGGCACCGGTCCGGCGGGCCGCACCGCACCGGCCCCCAGATGGCCCCGGCCGCCACCGAGGTGGTCCGCGACGGCGGGTCCGCCGTCACGACGCGGGTCGCGAGGCCCGCCTCGGCCAGCGAGATCGCGGTGGTCAGCCCGACCACGCCGGCGCCCACCACAAGCGCGTCAACTGCAGTCATGCCACGACGCTACACGGGCCGGCCCGCCCTGCCGGCACCCCTTGACCGCACGCCCGCAAAGTGATATCACATTGCTATAAGAGAGATAGCGATAGGCAGCACGCGGGAGGTAGTCCGATGAACGCGCAGACCAACACCAGCACCTGCACCTCGCTGGGATCCAACCTCAGGCAGGGCGCGATCTTCCCGTTCGCGCTCCGCGCCCCCAGGTCCGTGGCGGCCGTGCGCGCAATCGCGGGGGTGTTCCTGATCGTCCTCGGTGCGGTCTTCTGCGGCGTGGGCTCCTGGTGGGGACTGGCGCTGTTCGTCGCGGCGGCGGCGAACCTGGAGCTCGCCCGCCGTCTGGTGATTACGAGCAGGGCTCGCTAGCAGCACTCTCTCAGCACCCCTGACCCGCCAGCCGCTCCGGGCAGCTGGCGGGTCAGGCGCCTGAGCTAGTGGACGAGGTGAGCGTGGGGGCGGTGCTCGCCCGCCCCGGCGCCGCAGCGCTACAGCACGACCGCCGACGACTGCTTGGCGTGCCAGCGGCGCCCGTCCGAGCGCGGCCTGATCAAGGTGAACGTCTCGAACACCGTGTAATCGTCGGTCGGCGCCCCCGGCTGGCCTGTCGCCGGGTTGACCGGGTCGGCGCCCACCGCGTGGTAGTGGGTGACGGTGATCGAGGTCTGCCCGCCCGCTTCCGTGCCCGGGTTCACGTCGAACACCGCGATCCCGTAGCCGGTCGAGGTGTCCCGGCGGGCGGACCAGGTCGCGTCCTCCACCGCGTCGGCGTCCGGCCGGGCGTAGACGCCAGGCGTGCCGGCGGGCACAGGCCGGTTGGCGCGGGCGAACACCTTCGCCCGCGGGAGCCCGCCGGCGGCGTCCAGGCCGTAGGCGTCGAGGTTCGCGTTGGTGCCGCCGCAGCCGAGTATCAGGTGCACGGTGCCCTGGCTGGTGTCGAAGACGCCGCTGTCGACCGTGGTCACCGGGTGCGGCCGCCGGGTGTCGGCCGGCGCGGCCGTGCCCGCGTCCGTGCCCGCCCCGATGTCGAACCCCCGCACGGGAAACGACCGCTCGTAGTCGTGGTCGTGCCCGCAGAGCACCAGGTCCACCTCGTAGCGGTCGAACAGCGGCAGCCACTCTTCCCTGATGCCCAGGTCCGAGCCGTTGCCGTCGAGTGAGGATGAGCAGGCGCACTGGTGCATCTGCGCGATGATCCAGTCGATCGAGGCGTCCCGCCGCGCCGTCGCCAGCGTGGTCTCGAGCCAGCGGGTCTGCGCGCCGCCCGAGTAGCCGTGCACGTACAGCGAGGTGCCGGCCGGGATCGGCGGGTTGCCGGTGGACGGGGCGGGGGCAAGCGGCCCGGGCCCGGCAACGAACGCGCCCGCGTCCTGGTAGACGACGTCATCGGCGCTCAGCGACACGAAGAGCACCGCGCCGATGCGAAACGAGTACCAGCGGCCCTCAAGGCCCGGTGTCCCGTTGTGCGGCAGCGTGTACCTGGTCAGGTAGGAGGTGAGGCCCTGCGGCCCGTTGCCGAACTCGATCTCGTGGTTGCCGGGCACCGGCATCCACGGCCGGTTGGCGGCCGACGCCTGGTTGTTGTTGCCGAAGTCCCGCCACACCTGCGGCTGCGCCGCCGGGTTCAGGCCGGCGTAGCACAGGCCGCCGTTGAGCAGGTGGAACAGCGGCTGGAAGGACTCCACCGCCCCGACCGCGTACGCGGACTGACCGTAGGACAGGACCCAGCTGGTGTTCGGCGTCGCGAGGTCGCCGAAGCTGGTGAACCGGAACGCGGCCCGCCCCTCTGGCGCGCTGGTGAACGTGGCGCTGAACGGGTCGGCGGAGTTGCCGTCGTTGTCGGCGGTGACCGCGTACCCGTAGGTCGCGCCGGGACGCAGCCCGTGCACCCGCGCGTGATAGGTCCACACCGTGGTCCCGTTGAGCCCGTCGGTGTAGGCGCGCTCTTCGGCCGGGATGACCCGCTGCCCGATCCGCACCCGGGGCCGCGCCGCCTGGCCGGCGGACGCCCACGAGACCACGACGCTCCGCGCCGGGTCGTCGCCCCAGGTGAGGTGGATCTGCTCCGGCGTGCCGTCGCCATGGGGGCCGGGTCGCAGCCGCCCGCTCGCCGCGCGCGCTTGCGCGGCGGTGGTGGCCGCGAGCAGCCCCGTGCCGCTGGCGGCGAGCACTTGCCGCCTGGACAAGCCGGAGCCCGAGTCATCTGGCATGCGCAGACTTTGCCGTCCGCCGGTAAACGCCTGGTGACAATTGGGAAGGTCGTGTTCCCAGTTCTTGATGAATATTCCGAACGAGCCGTTGCGCCTGCTCAGCGGCCCTCGGCACCGGTTGGGCGGCCGGCCAGGTGCCGGGTCTCCCGCCGTCTGCGGGTGGCCGCTGTCCCGCCAGGTAGGCCGGGGTCACCCTGGTCGGTGCGAAGCGACCTTACTTTCAGGTCATAATCTTCTCACCCTGATGACCGAAATACTGGCCGGCAGGACAGGTGGCATGGCATCCTTTTGCACTGATAAACCTTGCTTACACGTTTTTGCTAAGTGGGGGCGAGCGATCATATGTGTTGGCATGTTCGGCTAATTGTGCAGCCTTTTGTTGTGATGCCATCGGTGTTGTGCCAGGCTGTGGAAATGCCGCCGTGGGATTGTAGCGGGGGAACGGCATGATAAAGGATCTGCTGCCTACCGATCCGGTAACGGTCGGGCACTACCGCCTGCTGGGCCGGCTCGGTGCCGGGGGCATGGGCCAGGTGTATCTGGCCAGGTCTCCCGGCGGGCGGCTGGTGGCGGTCAAGGTCATCCGCCCGGAGCTTGGCGGGGAACCCGGATTCCGCGCGCGGTTCGCGCGGGAGGTGGCCGCGGCGCGCAACGTGGGCGGGATGTTCACCGCGCTGGTCGTGGACGCGGACGTGGAGAGCCCGGTCCCGTGGCTGGCGACGGCGTACGTGGCCGGGCCCTCGCTGTCGGAGGCGGTGGAGGATCAGGGGCCGCTGCCTGTCGATTCCCTGCTCACCCTGTTCGCGGGCCTGGCGGAGGGACTGCAGGCCATTCACGCGGCCGGCGTGGTGCACAGGGACCTGAAGCCGTCGAACGTGCTGCTCGCCCACGACGGGCCGCGGGTGATCGACTTCGGGATCTCCCGGGCGCGCGAGGCCAGCATGCTGACCCAGACCGGGATGGTCATGGGCTCGCCCGGATACCTGTCCCCCGAGCAGGCCGAAGGGTCGGCGGTCGGCGCGCCGAGCGACGTGTTCAGCCTGGGCGCGGTGATGACCTACGCGGCCACCGCCGAGGGACCGTTCGGCAGCGGGCCGACGCCCGCGCTGATGTACCGGGTGGTGAACCGCGAGCCGGACCTGACCCGGGTGCCGGACCAGATCCGCCCGCTGATCGAGCGCTGCCTGACCAAGGCCCCCGCGGACCGGCCGACGCCAAGTGAGCTGCTCGACCAGCTCGGCGAGGGCGCGGTCGGCGCGGTCGGGGAGCCCTGGCTGCCCGAGCCGTACACCATGGCGCTGAACCGCTACATACCGACGATGAAGACGCCGTCGACGCCGCCGCTTGCCGTATCGCAGCAGTCGCCCGCGGTGGCCGCTCAGGGCGGCGCTCCCGCGCCCTCGCAGCCCGGCGTCCCCGCAACCGACGTGCCGGACGTCGCGGCGGCCGAGCC
>JASHPP010000027.1 GCA_030038035.1 Trebonia sp. | reverse complement strand
CGGCCCGCCCTTGAGCTGCTCGGGCTCCCCGCCGACACCCCGATGGTGACGCGCGACCTGGTGCGGCACGCCAAGCCAGACCCGGACCTGTTCCTCGCCGCGGCCGCCCTGCTCGGCGCGGAACCGCGGCACGCGATGGTCGTCGGCGACAGCGTCTGGGACATGCTCGCCGCCCGCCGCGCCGGGGCGCTCGGCGTTGGGCTGCAGTCGGGCGGGTACGGTCGTGACGAGCTGGAACGCGCGGGCGCCTATCGCGTGTACGCCGACCCGGCCGAGATGCTCGCCCGCATCGACGAGATGGGCGTCCGCGGCGACGCCCCCTGACGTCAGCTGCGCGGTCCGCGGCCCCAGGCGGATCACGCCCGGCAGGCCACCGACATCAGCGCGATCATCGACTGGGGGCGGCGTGCGGGCAGGCAGCGTCGCCGGCGACATCGGCTGCTGGACAGCGCACGGCGCCACTGACCGGATCTCGCTGCCCGCCTATAGCGGCGTTCCTCGAAGGCTACCGGCACAGCGCTTTTCCAGCGCCTGCGCATCGCCTCGCGCGCCTGCTACGTCACCGACCCCGACGCCCTGGCCGGCACCAGGGCATGGATGCAATACGCCTTCGCCGACGGCAGCTGGGCGCCGGGCTGGACTTCTTGAACTCCCCGGCCGGTGATGAGCTTGCGGTCGCCTCCCTCGGGGAGGTGCTGGTCTCGCTGGGCGGGCTGCGGGCGAAGTTCGCCGCGGCGCACGCGGCGTTCCTGCGCCGGTTCGACGCGGCGGGCGCGCACGACGCCGACGGGTACGGGAGCCCGGCCGCCTGGCTGGCCGCCAGGACCCAGATGACCAGGAAGGACGCCAAGGCCGCGGTCAGGCAGATGCGCCGGCTCAGCGCCCACCGCGGCGTCGTCGGCGCGATGGCCGCCGGGCAGGTCTCCGAATCCTGCGCGCGGCAGATCACCGGCCTGGTGGGCAAGTATCGGACCATTTGTCACATATCAGGCATCTCGGGCATACGGCCAAGATCGTTTTGTCGGAGGTCGGCCTTACCATGAGCCTCGCACCGTGCAGACAGACATCGGCTCAGCAGGAGGTCGCCCAGCGTCACGAACCGAAGCGTTTCCCAAGTCGATATGAAGCCAGACGTGCGCCGAACCGCGGCCTAGCCCCCGAGACTGCCGAGGCACACCTTCGGCTACGGCGAGCCTGCGGCTCAATAGGTAAGCTGAACGCTTAGTATCTTCCAAGATCCCGCTAAGTAGTAGCGCGCGGAGCAGCGAAGGGCAAAGCGTATACGGTCGACATACCATGTCAAGCTAGAGAGGGGATGAAAGAAATTCCACCGCGTAAAGTTCGTCCTCGAACCTCAGAGGAGGTTGACGCTGCCGAGCGGCAGATCATCGAGCTTACCAAACGGATCGAGTTCTATATAACTGAGTACTCAGTTGAGCTGCTCGCTCTTAAGATGCGTGACGGATCTTTTGTCGTCCCGGCGTATCAGAGGAACTTTACGTGGGAGGAGCCGCGTAAATGGAAATTTATCGAGTCTGTAATCATGGGCCTGCCGATTCCCTTCCTCTTCTTCTGGGAGATGCCTGATGGCGAGCTAGAAATTGTCGACGGCTCGCAGAGACTGCGCACTCTCCAAGATTTTGTTTTTGGCGACTTGCGTCTAGGTGACCTAGAGCAGCTAACTGCGCTGTCTGGATTCACATTCAAGGATCTGCCGCAGTCGCGCCAGAAAAAGATCGTGAATCGATCAATACGGGGGATAGTTCTCAACGAGCGTGCAGATGATGCTGCCCGCCTAGATATGTTCGAAAGGATAAACACTGGCAGTAAAACTCCTAGGTTTGCGGAGGTTAGGAGAGGTGCCCTAGCAGGACCGTTCCTCGATCTCGTAATAGAGTTGGCTGAATGGGATGTTTTTGTTCACCTTGCTCCAATGTCCAAGGCGCAGCGTGAAGAACGCCAATCAGAGGAACTAGTCACGCGCTTCTTTGCGTACGGGGACGGACTCGAAGATTACCATGATCGTCCTTCTGACTTTCTGTTCGCGTATTCAAAGAAAATGAACAGTGTATTCGAGGAGGACGCTACGCGAGCCGATGCTTGTCGCCAACTCTTTATGGAGACGATGCAATTCGTCAATCGCGTCTTTCCGTATGGCTTCCGGAAGAACGCTACCGGTAACTCCACACCGCGGGCGCGTTTTGAAGCTATCGCAATCGGATCTCGGGCAGCACTGGAGGCTCGTCCTGATCTGGCTGAGATGCCCGCTGATAGGCTAAATGTCGAAGGCTGGATAGACAGTGAAGACTTTACGGAAGTTACAGGTTCTGACGGCGCCAACGCGATAGCACGGCTTCGCGGACGCATCAGCTATGTGGAACAGAAACTCCTTTCCGTATGACGACCTCAGACCTCCGCGACTTCTTCGAAGAGCGATTTGCGGAAATTGAATCTTATCTCGACCTGCTCCAAACTATTGAAGAAGCAGTGCGAAACGGCACACCGAGAATCGAAGGATCTGGTGTTGCCATTACTGCATCTCAGCAAAAGATCCTCTATTCGAGCGTCTACCTACAGCTTTATAATCTTGTAGAGGCCACTGTTTCCCGCTGTATCGGTGAGATAACTGAAGCCGCCACCTCACATCCCAACTCCTGGCGTGTAGATGATCTAATCGCCGAATTGAAGCAGGAGTGGGTTCGATCTATGGCGCGAACTCATATTGATCTGACTCCGGATAATCGACTCCAGGACGCTGTGGCAATGTGCAATCATCTAATCGCGCGACTCCCTGTGGCGCAACTAAAGATTGACATCGGTGGTGGTGGCAACTGGGATGATGAGGAGATCTATAGGATAAGTAAACGTGTTGGCTGTGAACTGCAGATCAGCGCGACGACTAATACTAGTGTGAAACGGCCCTTCCGCGACAACCTGGGCGCAATGAAACTAGTAAAGACTCGTCGCAACCATCTAGCTCACGGTCAGATCTCATTTGTAGAGTGCGCAGAAGGGGTAGTAGTCGCAGAGCTACGCGATATCACGAACGCAATAGGAGGTTATCTACGCGAGGCCATTACCTGCTTTTCGGATTATATTGACCTGTGTGCTTATGTATTGCCGGAGCGCAGGCCGAAAGGTGCCGCATGAGCCCCGGTAATGCCTCGCCGCGTATCGCAGCAATTGATTTGTTCTGCGGCGTAGGCGGTTTGACGCACGGTTTGATACTCGGCGGAATAGAAGTCAAGACTGGATATGACATCGACGCAGCCTGCAGATATCCATATGAGGCCAACAATTCTGCTACGTTCATACAGTGCGATGTTGCAAAGTTGACTGCCGATGAGATCAGGAAAGCTTTTGGCCGAGCCGATCTAACGCTATTGGCGGGCTGCGCCCCTTGCCAGCCGTTTTCTACCTATAGTAGAAGTGGCCGCAGTAAGAAGCGGGCACTTGATTGGCAACTTGTACCGAAGTTCGGTCGGCTGATCAGGGAAGTGCAGCCAGATCTTGTCACCATGGAGAACGTGTCTCAGCTGGTGGATCATAGTGCATTCAAAGAGTTTCTGGATCAACTTACCGGCTATCATGTTAAGTGGGCAGTAATTGAATGCTCTGACTTTGGCGTACCACAATCTCGTCGACGGCTTGTACTTCTCGCTTCTCGCCTTGGTCCCGATGGCCTGGAAATGCCGAAAGAATCAGGCGTAACATGCACTGTGCGAGACAAGATCTCTGAGCTTCCGAAACTTGACGCCGGCGAGCAGAACGACGAAGACCGTTTGCATAAGGCATCTTCGCTCAGCCCTTTGAACCTGCAACGTATTCGAGCTTCTCTTCCGGGAGGAACGTGGAGAGATTGGGATCCTTCCCTAAGAGCCGCATGTCACTACAAGGCAACTGGCGCGAGTTACCCGAGCGTCTACGGACGTATGGAGTGGGATAAGGTTGCGCCAACGATTACAACACAGTGCTTCGGCTATGGAAACGGACGCTTCGGTCATCCAGAGCGGGATCGCGCAATCTCCCTTCGAGAAGCGGCGATGCTCCAGACGTTTCCCCGTAACTATAAATTTGTCCCACCTGGCGAGCCAATTCTGTTCGCTAGGCTAGGTCGCTGGATCGGCAATGCCGTTCCAGTGAGAGTGGGTGAAGTTATAGGCGAAGTATTGCGTTCGCACGTCGGACTCTATAAGTGATCTGTTTCGGGCAGGCCAGGGCCGGTCTTGCATACTGCTGCGGACCTCTTGGCAAGTCCGAGCGTGTAGGCTCGCTTGGCATCGCTAACGGGCGCGCCGAAAGACATGCAGTCATGGGAGATAATCGCGACCTACCGGCACGCCTGGGCACTCGCCGAGTTCGCGCCATCCGGGTACCTCGCGAAGGCACTCGCCAGCTGGACGAGCACGGCGCGGCGCGAGCTGGAACAGCGAGGCGAGTGGCACCCAGAGCGGCTTCCGCCGCGCAGCCTATAGAAAACCCGCCGGATTGCCCGGCAAGGGAGTGACACAGATGAAACAAACGAGTACATCTGATCTGATCGCAGACCAGCGGAAGAAAGCCGAGAACTGGGACCTGCTGCTGGCCATGCTCAAGAATCCGGTAATACGCGATGACGCGATCAACAATCTTCGCCGGCTGCGGCTGGCGACGCTGATGCTGCTCGCCGCGCGCGAGGAACTACCCGACGCGCTGGTCACGGAGCTGCGGTCATACCGCGCACGTATCGATGCCCTTTTCCTGGAGGCAGTCGACGGCTATCGCGGCGACGGGCATGACATGCTGCCCACCTACATCACTGAAATGATCGCCGCCGAGCTGAGCCAGGAAAACGACGACGACGATTTGTGGTAATGCGCCGTCCGCAATCCGGTGCGCCCCGGACCGGCACGGGCACCGTGAAGGACCCGGGCCCTACTCTCTTCCCCTGAGCAGGGCCCGGTCCTTGAGCTTCTGCACGGCCCTGCCGAGCTTCGCCGTAGGCGCGCGCCCAGGATCGCTCTGGACGCGCCGTAACAACCGCGAAGCTTTGCGGTCGGGAATGTCTGCTCTCAGGCGTCCTGCGTGCGCCTGGGAGCCGTACGGCAGGCCGTCTACCGTCCACGTCCACGCCTCGCGCATGTCGGCGGAATCTGGACGTGGACGAACCGCCGGCGGCCGCGCGCCGTGTTTCCGGATAGGCACACCAGACCGTGAAGGGAGGCGATAAGACCCCGCCGAGTTGTCCGGAGGGGGGTGATACCCCGCGACTGATCTTGACCGTCAGAGGCGAGAAACGGAAGAGGTGACCGCCGATAGGGCAAAAGGGACACATGCGCGCTGCCCGCGGGCGCCGCTGAGCGCGGCGGAACGGGCGGTGATCCGCATGGCCGGCGCGGTAGACGCGCGCCGGTCACGGGCCAGGCAAGGGCTGCCGGAGCAGATAGACGATCCTGCCGTGATAGCCGTCCTTGCCGGGCTGCTGCGGACCGCGCGTAGGTCCCGGACACCCGGAACCAACCAAGAAAGGACGAAGCCGGCGGCATGACACCGCCCAGGAAAGGGAGAGCGGCGGAGGAGCAATCCCCCGCCGCTTTTCCGGGTCCTGCGGGGTATCAGAACCGCCAGTCGAATTCGCTCCGGTCACGGACCGCGCGCAGGATGAGATCGCGGTCCCTGATTCCGAAGCTGCGGTTGGGGGCGGGATTCACGATCACCCGGTTTAGGACGGCTTTGACCGCCGCGCGGCGCCGGTCGGTATTCCAGTCCTCCCACGCGTCGCGGACCATGTCGGAGGCGGGGATGTCGCCGAACACGGTCGCCGACCCGGTCAGCTTGTCGTATTCCTTCCGTGCTTTCGCGATCCGCGCTTCGGTGCGCTGCTTGATATCGAGCCAGTCGTCCTTGTCGATGACGTCCTCGGCCCAGTCCCGCCGCGCGTCGGCCCGCTTGTCCTGGGCCCTGCGGATTTCCTCCAGCAGTTCCGCGCGGCGCGGCGCGCCGGTATCCTGCCCGGCCCGCACCGCCTGCTGCACGCGCGGAGATTCCAGCGCGTCCAGCACCGCGCCGGTCACGTACTCATCCAGGATCTCCTGATTGACCGAGATCCCGCCGCACCCCTTGCCGGCCGGCCCGGTAACACACCGGTACGTCGCCGACTTCCCCGTCCTTGCCTTGTACGGGTACAGCGGCCCGCCGCACTTCCCGCACCGCGCGATCCCGGACAGCAGATGCCGTTTGCGGCCCACCACGTGCGCCCGCCGCGACGGATCGGAAAACAGCCGCACCAGCCGCTCATGCGTCTCCACGTCCAGGATCGCCGGCCACTGCGCCGGATATTTCTTCCCGTGCCATTCCCGCAACCCGGCCAGATGCGCCGACCGCAGCGTCCGCACCAGCGAGGACTCATCCCATTTCCGCGCCCGCGACGGCCGTATCCCGCGCGCCGTCCATTCCCGGATGATCGACCCGACCGCCTCGCCCCGCAGCACCCGTTCCGCCGCGTCCCGCAACGCGTCGGCCTCGACCGGGTTGATGTCCTCCCGCAGGATGACGCGCTTGCGCTTACTGGTCTCCTCCGGGTTGGCGTACACGCGGGTATACCCGAACCACCGCGGCCCGCCCCCGGACGGCTTCCCGCTGCGCGCGATCCGGTCATGCGCCTCGCGGACCCGCACGCTCTTGACGGCGCTTTCCCGTTTTGCCCGCAGCGTTTCCATGCCGCCGTAATACGCGCCTTCCGGGGTGGACAGGTCCAGGTCCCCGCCGGCATACGCGCTGAGGAGAACGCGGTGCTCGATCGCGGCTTTCTCGAACCGGCTCCAGTCCGGCAGGTTGCGGGTCAGCCGGTCCACGTCGCGGATAATCACCACGTCGATTTCGTCACGCTCGATGGCGTCGATCAGGTTGACGAAATCGTCCCGCTTGATTTCCTTGAACGCGGAATAGCCATCGTCCTTGAACCGGGCCACCACCCGCCAGCCGCGCCGTTCCGCGTGCCGGTCGGCGTTGGCGAGCTGCGTGGGCACTGACTCCGCAGCGTCGTAGGTCTCGCTCAGCCGCGCGTACACTGCTGCCCTGAGCTGAGCGTTCTTACTTTCCCGGTGTGTATCGGCCATGTCACCTAGAGTAGGTACAAAACGCGGACTAGGGCTACTCCGACAGCATCCCGGCCGCCATCCGCCGGGCCGTGCTGCTGCGCGACAAGGCCTGCGCCTGACCGCGGTGCGACCGCCCCGCCGCCTGGTGCGACGCACAAGAAGGACGGCGGCACCACCAGCGTCCACAACTGCGTTCTGCTAAGTCAATTCCATCATGACGTTTGCATTCACCGGCGGGGCTGGGAGCTGGTCCTGCACCCCGACGGCACCACCACCGCCCACGGGCCCAACGGGCAGATCCTGCACAGCCACCCGCCGCCCGCCCTCCGCGCCGGCTAGCCGGCGCTGCCATGTGCTTACGATCCTGGCATGAGCCACCCGGAGAAGCCCCCCGATGAGGTTTTCTGCATGGGCTGCGGCCCGGGGACGATTCTGGATGCCGACCCTGGGGCGCACCGGCTGCGCTGCCCGCGCTGCGGCGGTGAGTCCTGGCTTCCCGCGCTGCCGCTGTTCGTAGTGACCGGCGCCAGCGGTGCCGGCAAGAGCACGATTACCGGACCGCTGCGGAGCCTTCTTCCCCGCTGCCTGGTCGTCGAGACCGACGTCATCTTGCACGTGGCCGCGCTCGGCTGGGACACCTGGCGCAACACCTGGCTCCAGCTCGCCCATGCGGCGGCGCTCGGCGGCCAGGCCACCGTGCTTACCGGCTCGCTCACCCCCGACCAGCTGGAGCGCCTGCCTGCCCGCAAGCTCATCGGCCCGATTCACTTCGCGTTGCTTGACTGCCCCGACGACGTCCTGGCCGGCCGCCTGCGGGCACGCCCTGCCTGGCGCGCCTCATCCACCGAGGCGAAGATCGCCGAGCACCAGCGGTTCGCCGCATGGCTGCGCGCCCGCATCACGCCGTCATTCGACACCAGCGCCGCCGGCGCGGCCGAGGTGGCCGACCGGGTCGCCGCCTGGGTTCAGGCGCTGCTTCCCGCGGCTTAGCCGGGCGCTCACACGTCGCGGCCCAAGGCCGGCCGGCCGTAGACCAGGTAGGCGAGGCCGCCCCACGGGCATGAGGCCAGGCAGATGACCGCCCAGCCCCACTTGGGCAGGTAGCGCACCCGCGCCCGGTCGGCCCTGGCCAGGTTGTACAGGCAGAAGCCCTGCCAGGCGGCCCACAGCGCGCAGCCGACGGCGATGATGGCGATCGCCCGAGGATTCATTTGCAGGCTCCGTTAGGTAGTGCGACGATGCAGCAGCCAGACCGCCGTGCCAAGCGCCGCGACGGCGACGGCCAGGTACAGGCCGCCCCCGATGAGCTGGATGGTCCAGAACCGGCTGGCGGGCAGGTAGGTGACGACGAGCTCGCCTGCGCTGCGCGTGATGCCGAGCACGAAGTCCCCGAGGTGGCCGGTGACCGGGGGCACCGAGACGGTGCTGGCGCCCGGGCAGCCGGCCCGGCACGGGATCCGCATGACGGCCGGGGCCGGGATATTGATCGGACCGCTGAGCAGGACGACGACGGTGCTGGGGACCTCCCACGCGAGGTACGCGACCACCAGCGCTCCGATGACGTTGCGCAGCAGCAGCCCGGCGAGCACCCCGAGCCCGAACGCGCACAGCAGGGAGGCGGTGAACGTCAGCCCCTCCGTGTTGGACATGCCGGGCTGGACCCTGGCGGTGACCTGGTCCAGCGGCTGATGGAACCAGGTCATCAGCGCGGTAACCGCGGCGCCGAAGACGATCAGCCCGCCGGTGAGCAGCCCGAGCTTGGTGACCAGCCACCGGGTCCTTGGCACGGTCTGGCTCCAGGCCAGCCGCCAGGTGCCGCGCTCCAGCTCCCGGCCGAGCAGCGGGGCGCCGGCGAAGATCCCGAGCAGCCCGGGTATCGCGATCAGCGGCACGTTGATGTACATGGCGATGTTGTTGTCGAACTTGTGCACGAAGGACGTGAGAACCGCCGGGCAATCGGCACCGCCGCTGGCCGCCAGGCAGGCGGGGAGGCCATCGGCACGGAACGACATGCGCATCCAGGTGCCGACGGCGAGCGCGAAGATCGCCACGGCGCCGAGCAGCGCCAGGCAGGCGATGGCCTGGGTGCGATGCTGGCGCCAGGTGACCCAGATCACGAGGCGACCCGGGCATGCTCGGCGGGACCGGCCGCGGGCCGGCGCTGCAGGTAGGCAAGCACCAGCTGCTCGAAGCTGACCGGCTCGGTCCGCCAGCCGGCGCCGCACGTGTGCGCGAGCTGGCCGAGGTCGGCGCTGACCAGCGCGGTGGAGTGCCGGTCGCTGTCGGTGCGGCTGATGACCGTTCCCGGCAGCCCGGCGTCGGGGACCGACCGGGGCACCGTCAGCAGGTGATGCGCGGCGAGCAGGTCGTCGACCGGTCCCGCCAGCTGCAGACGCCCGCCCGTGAGCACGATGAGCCAGTCGCACATCCGCTCAAGCTCGGCGATCACGTGCGAGGCGATGAGCACGGTGAGGCCGGTGCCGGCCGTCACCGCCATCAGGTCGCGCATGAACTCCAGCCTGGCGATGGGATCCAGGCTGGCGACCGGCTCGTCGAGCGCGAGCAGCGGTGCGCGCTTGGCCAGCGCCATGGTCAGCGAGACCTGAGCCTGCTGCCCGCCGGACAGGGCCTTGATCTTCCGGTCGAGCGGGATGCCGAGGGCGTCCATCCGCGCCTGCGCGAGGGCCTGATCCCACTGCGGGTTCATCGAACGGCCGAAATGGAACATGTCGGCGACGCTGAAGCCGCGGTACAGCGGATGGTCCTGGGCGAGGTAGCTGACCCGGGCCAGCGTCGCCGCGGTGTGGGCCCTGGACAGCTGGCCGAAGACAGCTACCTGTCCCTCGGTGGGCGCGAGCAGGCCCACGGTCAGCGAGAGCAGGGTGGTCTTGCCCGCGCCGTTGGGGCCGACCAGGCCGGCGACCGATCCCGCGGGCACCGTGAACGAGCAGTCGCGCAGCCCCCATACCCGGCCGTAACGCTTGCCCAGCCGGTCTGCCCGCAGCGCCACGCCGTCGTGGAGCGTCATCCGACCCGCTCCTTCCGTACGTCGTCGCGGACCACCGCGATCAGCGCCGTCACCGTCTCCTCGCCGAGCCCGGCGGCCTCTGCGGCGCGGAACCAGTGCTCAAGCAAGGCGCGCAGCTCCGCGTACGTGTCGGGCGGAGGCGACGCCAACGTCGCGGTGATGAACGTGCCCTGGCCCGGCCGCCCGCCCGCCAGGCCCTCGTGCTCGAGCTGGCGGTAGGCCTTGACGACCGTGTTCGGGTTGATCGCCAGGTCCCCGGCGACCTCCTT
This sequence comes from Trebonia sp., assembly GCA_030038035.1. Next base: position 809 of record JASHPP010000027.1, on the reverse strand, counting down.
GACCGTCGGCAGCCGGTCACCCGGACGCAGGTAGCCGAGCAGCAGCGACTGCCGCACCTGGTGGACCAGCTGCAGGTAGGGCGGTATACCCGAGGAGCCGTCCAGCTGGAACCTGAACATAACCCCTTCCTCCGTCGACCCATTATTCTATGATGTTAGTAGAATAGAATAGAGCCGGTCCGGGCAACGGGCAAATTCAGCCGGCCCGGCCCGGTCCCGACTGCCTGAACCCGCGTGCCCCGCACTGGTCCTGCCAGGATGTAGCCATGGATATTGACGCAGCGCTCGAGTTCGCCCGGACCCAGCACCACGCGGTGCTCGCCACCCTCAAGGGCGATGGGACGCCCCAGCTCTCGCCGGTGACCGTCGGCGTCGATGACGCGGGGCACGTGGTGATCAGCACGCGGCAGACCGCGTACAAGGTCCGCAACATCAGGCGCGATCCGCGGGTGTGGCTGTGCGGGTTCCCTGACGGGTTCTTCGGCAGGTGGGTGCAGATCGAGGGCACGGCGCAGATCGTGGAGCTGCCGGCAGCGATGGACGGCCTCGTCGACTACTACCGGCGCATCTCCGGCGAGCACCCCGACTGGGATGAGTACCGGGCGGCGATGGAGGCGCAGCGCCGGGTGCTGCTGCGGATCAGCATCGGCAAGGCCGGCCCGGACGTCAGCGGGTGATCAGATGAGCGGCGGCCGGAACTGGTAGCCGACCCGGTATTCGGTGACGAGGTACCTGCCGTAGGCCGGGCCGAGCTTGTGCCGCAGCCGGCTGACGTGCACGTCGACGGTGCGGCTGTCGGCGGAGAAGTC
>JASHPP010000274.1 GCA_030038035.1 Trebonia sp. | reverse complement strand
GGCCATGCTGTGGGCAGATCTGCGGCTCTCGATATAATTGGCGACAATGATGAACGTAGTGTAACAGCACGAATCGAAACGGCTACCCGAGCGGCATTGTCCGGCGTCCAGGATGTGATTATTGAAGATGCCCACAGCCCGTGGCCTGATCAGCCGGGCCATGGTATGGACCTTCCGGTGCCAGATTGCAGAATAGTTGGGGACGAGTTGTTCGTATGGTTTGGTGACGAGACAGCCCCAGCACTCGCACTGCCACCGATCCGGCTCCGCTGATGGGACGGGCTGGGCCGGCGACCTGACCGACCAGACCCCCGCCCTCATCCAGGCCCTGCTCGACGACCCACGCACCACCACGACACCGCAGACCCTGGGTGTAAAAACTCGCACTAATTGGTACATAAAGTCTTCGGGTTCTGCCCCACATCTCGGCCGGATGAATGTGACATTCAGCCGCCTATAACCGGCTCGATGCAACATTCATCCGCTGTCGGCCGGGGTATGGCAGCGGGGACCTGCTCAGCGGCAAGGGCGGCGACCCCTCAACGACCCGGCGACTATCGGGACGGGGCATGGAACGTCTGCGGGGCGGCTCCCTTCGCCGGCATTGTCCGGATCAGGTCCTGGGGTCGCGAGCAGCCCGCAGGCTGCTCGCCTCTCAGCCTTTCCGATTTGCGACCCCGGTCCTCCCTAGGGTTCGCACCGGTCCAGCTCCCTCTGTCGCCTCGCAGACGCCTTTAGGATGCCCGGCACCGAGCACGCCGCCTAGGGACGAGCGACCCGGCGGGGCCGGCCAAAGGTCCCCTCTTCGCCTGCCGGGCAGCTCCGGGGTGGCCAGGCCGCTGACCGGCCGTCGCGGGCACGGCCATGGCGGCCCCAGGCGGTCACGCCGCTGACCCGGCCTCGGCGGTGTCGGGCGCCGTGAAGTGGCTGGCGAACCAGTCGCCTGCCAGCGTCGCCACCTGCTCGAGCGCTCCTGGTTCTTCGAACAGGTGCGTGGCGCCGGGGATGACGGCCAGCCGGCTCTCACACGTCAGCGCCTGCTGGGCCTGCCGGTTCAGCCGCAGGACCGCCGTGTCGGCGCCGCCCACGATCAGCAGCACTGGTGCACGCACCGACGACAGCCGGCTGCCTGCCAGGTCCGGGCGGCCGCCGCGGGACACGATCGCCTTGACCGGCATGCCGCCGCCGGCGGCCGCCCACAAGGCCGCCGCGGCGCCCGTGCTCGCGCCGAAATAGCCGAGCGGGATGGTGCTCAAGGCTGCCTGGCCGCGCAGCCAGCCGGTGATGCCGGTCAGCCGCGCCGCCAGCAGCCCGATGTTGAACACGCATTCCTGGACGTGTTCCTCCTGCGGAGTGAGCAGGTCAGCCAGCAGCGTGCCCAGCCCGGTGCGATTGAGGGCGGCGGCCACGAACTGATTGCGGGGGCTGCGCCGGCCGCTGCCGCTGCCGTGCGCGAAGACGACAAGCCCGGCTGCCTGGTCCGGGATCACGAGGAACCCGTGCAGCGCTACCCCGCCGGCGTCCACGGTGACGTCCCGCGGATCGGCCGCGGCGCCCTGGCCGCCTCGCGACTTCGCCGCCGCGGCGAGCACCTTGATCACTTCCTCGTCGGTGGTCTGGGAGAAGTTGGCGTACGACTCCCCGATCGCGAAGAATCCTTCCGGGGTGCGCAGGCATACCACCTCGTCGGCGGCATCGCGCAGCGCCGCGATCGTGTCCGTCTGGCCCACGGGCACCGCCAGCACGACCTTGGCCGCGCCGCGTGCACGGGCCACCTGGCAGGCGGCACGGGCGGTCGATCCGGTCGCGACGCCGTCGTCGACCACGACGACGGTGCGGCCGGCCAGCTCCAGCGGCGGACGGCCGGCGCGCAGCTGCCCGGTCCGGCGTTCCAGCTGCCCGCGCTCGCGCGCTTCCACCGCCGCGGCCTGCGACTCGGTCAGGCCGGTGAGCCGCACAACGGCGTCGTCGATAACCCGCGCGCCCTCCTCGCCGATGGCACCGAAACCGAACTCGGGCTGGAACGGCACGCCGAGCTTGCGCACGACGATGACGTCAAGCGGGGCATCCAACTCCTTCGCCACCTCGGCCGCGACCACCACCCCGCCGCGGGGCAGCCCGACGACCACGACATCCCGGCCGCGCAGGTACCGCAGGCGCTCGGCCAGCCGCCGTCCCGCAGCAACTCGATCGGTGAACAACATCGCGCCGCCCATGCATGGAGACGATCCCCCTTTGTGACATCTACCCTGCCTGGAACGGCCGCACCAGGGCCGATGGTCCGGCGTCCGCACCAGGGCCGATGGGGTCCTGGAATGCCGCGGGAATGAGTTGGCATGGTGAGACGGCACGGTACGTTCGGAATCATTCATGATGGGTACTGTTTGGGGCCTTGCGTATACGTGCGGCCCGACGGCGTGGTCCATTGGTGCCAGCCGGGGCGGGGCTGGGTCACTTTCCAGCCCGGGGACTGCTTAACCCGGTGGCATTTCCTGCTGCGCGCTCCTCCGTTGCAGGCGCACGTCCTCCCGCCTTTATCGTACGGAATCGCGTGCTCGAAATCAGAGTCGCGGGCGTGCCTGGAGCATGGCGGGAAGGTACATTCCCCGTCGCGGACCTGGACCAGATGGCGGAGCGTGTCATTGGCCTGGTAGGCATGCGACTCATACCTATGGTCGCAGGTGTGGACAGGCACGGGGCCGAGCTGCACGGTGAGTTCCTTCCCGCCGGGCAGGGTGAGCGTCCAGGTGCCGTACCCGTCCGGGGGACCCGGGCCCTCGCGCTGGGTGAACGCCCACCGGGAGGACGGCCCGCGCGGGGACTTGCCGGCGGGCCTGGCGCACCCGTGACCGACCGCGATCCCGTCGGCGTCCACGACAGTGACACACCACTGGCTGCCGGGGCTGCCGGCCGCGGTGGCGGCGAGGTCGCGGGCCAGGGCGGGGTCGAGCGGGCCGAGGCCGTGGCCCTCACCGGGCCGGTTAGCCAGGTTAAGCAGGGTAGCCAGCGGGATGGTCAGGTTGGTCCTGGCCGGGAGCGCGGGCAAGGCCGGCCCGCCGGGCTGGCAGTCCGGCCCGGGGCCGCCGCCTGGTTCGCCGCCGCCTGGGCCATCATCGCGGGGATCCCCGGCCGGGCCCTCACCAGGCAGGTCATCGTCGCTACCGTGATCGGTGCCCGGCGGCCGTCCCGGCGCCTGTGCTGCGTCGGCGGCTGCTGTCATGGCGCGGGCGCGGGCGACGCGGGCGGCCGCGGAGACCCCATTGAGGAGGTCCAGGTAGCCCAGGACGCGGAGCTGATCCATCCGCGCGTCGGGGAACGCCTTCGACTTCTTGTACTCCTCGGCGCGGGCGTTGACGTTGGCGTGGGCGGCCAGGGCCTCGTCGGTAGGCAGCCCGTAGGCGGCCAGGGCGGCGGCACCTGTGTGCTCGCGCCAGAACCGGACCCTGGCTTCTTCCTTCTCGGCCAGCTCGCGCCGTTTCGCCGCGCCCTCGGGATCGACGGTGCAGGCCGCCTGGGCGGCGAGCTTCATGATCTGGCCGGGTGTCTTGCCGGCGAGCTTGTCCACGATCAGCGCCGCGGCCTGCGCGGCGTGGTCGTCGCTGAGGACGGCCAGTTCGTCCGCGATGGCACGGGCCTTGACGTAGGTGATGGTCCCGTCGGTGAGCTTCGCGCCGATGCCGGGCAGGCGGGCCTCCAGTTCCCAGGCCAGCCAGATGAGCTTGTCCGCCGCCTGTGCCGACATGCCCAGCGCGGCGGCAAGCTCATGCTCCAGCGTCTCGTCCCAGGTATCGGGCAGGTCGCCGTGCCGCTGCTTGCTGAGCCAGGGCTGGTCGCCGCGGCGGATCATCTCCCGGACCACGCCCAGCTTCGCCGCGGCCGCCCATGACTCCAGCGCCGCCCACCGGCCAAGCAGCCCGGTCAGCTCGTCGTCGGTCGCACCCGTGCACCGCCACTGTGGGCCGGACAGCTCAGCGGCCAGGGCAGCCAGCTCCGGTCCGGGCGGGCAGGTGTCCGCACCGCCGCCCTTGGCGAACCCGGCCAGCCGGGAGTCGCGGGCAGGCTCCGTGCCCGCGCCCGTCCCGGGGCTCGACTGATCCGCCATCACTACTCCGTTTGGTTTGATAAATCTTCATGTGTATAACTCGAATACTAGTCTGATTAGCGACAAAAAGCAGCGCAACGCGCCTTACCAAACGGATACATTTGGGTGACCTGCGGTCGTGCTCGCCGGCCGACGCTAGCCGCGGCACAGCCTCCATGCCGGGGCGCTCAGCTCCAGGTCTTGCCGTTCCAGTGCAGGATCAGGGTCTGCCCCTGCTCCGCGCCCACCGCCCACGCGTTGTCCGGTGAGGTCGCGGTCACGCCGATCAGGTTGCTGAGCGTCCCGTGCTCCGGATTGGCCACCTGCGCCCAGCCGTGCCCGGTCCATCGCAGGATGAGCACCCGGACGCCCTCGCCTGTCCCGTCGTAGCCGACAGCCCAGGCTGGGCCGCCGGGGACAACTGCGGCGCCAGTGAGAATGCTGCGTGTGGGAAGGGGCCCAACGGGTACTTTCCGCCAGGTTTTGCCATTCCACAACATGCTGGTCGCGGCGCGGATCGTGAGGCTTGGGTTGTAGTCGGCTCCGACTGCCCAGGCATCGCCTCCCGGGCTGGCGGCTATCGCGTAAAAAGCGTTGTTAAGGCCTTGCAGTGGGTTGGCGACGGGCTTCCACACGGCACCGTTCCACCGCATGACGAGGCCGCCGATGCCGCCTTTGCTAGCTGATTCACCGTCCGCCCAGGCGCTGTCGCCGCCTGCCACCGCACTGCCGTAAAGAACCGAGGACGCGGGCGCTTCGGCGGGAACCACGTACCAGCGGTTGGCGGTCCGGTGCAGGATCAGGGTCTTGTGGTCCGTGCCCTTTGCCGTGTTGGCCTCGCCGACAGCCCACGCGTCGTCAGCCGAGACGGCGGTCACGTCATAAAGGACGCCCGCCGTACATGGGCTTGGGGTTGGTCACCTGCGACCATTTGACGCCATTCCAGTGCAGGAGCAGGGTCTTGCCGGCGTTGCTTGCTCCGACGGCCCACGCGTTACTTGCGGAGGTGGCGGCGACCGTCCACAGACCGCCGGGGATGGTGAATGACGTGTCGGCAGGCGGGGCGATCGCCGCCGCCGAGCGCGCCGGGCCACTTTATGCGCCGCACACCCTGATGTTAGGCACCGGCGATATTGATGGGGAGAGCGGGTGAGCCCAGCGGGATTTCCCTGAATAGCGCCGGCTCGGCGTCCGGGGTTAGCGCGGTGGTCCGGTAGAGCCAGTCGGTGAACGAGTAGTCGTGGATGTCGCGGGCGCGCAGGATTTCGTTGCGGCGGTCGCGCTTTGCGCCGTCGAGGTGCCACAGCTCGCCCCATTTGCGGGAGGCGGTCAGGACGCGGCGGCAGTGCTCGGGGCGGACCGCCTCGTAGGCGGCCAGGGCCTTGTCGATGCTGTCGCTCGCGGCCAGGTGCTCGGCGAGGACGTAGCCGTCTTCGATGGCCATGATCGCGCCCTGGGCGATGTACTGCAGCGGCGGGTGGGCGGCGTCGCCGAGCAGCGCGATCCGCCCGTAGACCCACGTCATGATCGGGTCGCGGTCGAACATGCGCCACCACCGGTCCCGCCACATCAGCGGCAGGCCCTTGCGGATGTTCGCGCAGGTGTGCGCGAACGCGGCGTCGAGCTCGTCGGGAGTGCCCCAGTCCTCCTCCCCGGCCCGCGCCCTGGGCGACTCGAAGACCGCGACCTGGTTGAAGATCTCGCCGCCGCGCAGCGGGTACTGCACGAAATGGCAGCGAGGGCCGATGTAGACGACCACGTCGGTCGCGGAGACGTCGTTCTCGCGGACGCGGTCGATCGGGACGGCGCCGCGGTAGGCGACGTAGGCGGAGTTGACCGGCTGGTCGCCGACCAGCTGCCGGCGGGCGACCGAGTGCAGGCCGTCGGCGGCGACGACGAGCGGGGCCTGGTAGACGGTGCCGTCGCCAAGCCAGGCCCGGCCGGCGTCGGCGCAGTTCTCGTACTCGGCGACCTGCTGGCTGGTGCGCAGGTCCACGCCCGCGTCCTGGCAGGCGCGCAGGAACAGGCCGTGCAGGTCGCTGCGGTGGATGACCATGTAAGGGAAGCC
>JASHPP010000026.1 GCA_030038035.1 Trebonia sp. | reverse complement strand
AGAGCACGGGGCCGGGCGTCAGCCGGTTCGGCGCCGGCGATGAGGTGTACTTCTGCGACGGCGGTTTCGGGCCGGTACCCGGCACCTACCAGGAGGTCAAGGTCATCGACGAGCGGCTGCTCGCGCGCAAGCCGCGGCGGCTGTCGTTCATCGAGGCGGCCGCGGCGCCGCTGGTGACGATCACCGCCTGGGAGGCGCTGCGCGAGCGCGCCCGGGTGGACAAGGACCAGCACGTGCTCGTGCAGGCCGGCGCCGGCGGCGTCGGGCACATGTCCGTGCAGATCGCCCGGCTGGCAGGCGCGCGGGTGGCGACCACGGTCACCCCGGGTCCGAAGGCGGAGCTGGCCTCCTCGCTCGGCGCCGAGCTGTGCATCGACTACACCCGGCAGGACGTGGGCGAACGGCTGCGCGCGTGGACAGGGACCGACGGCGCCGATGTCGTGCACGACACCGTCGGCGGCCGGACGTTCACCGCGTGCTTCCTGCTCGTCCGGCCCTACGGGGACCTCGTCTCGAACGTGGAAAGCCCCTGGGAGGACGCGGCGATCGAGGCCATGCAGAAGAGGAACCTGCGGGTCTCCTTCACCTGGATGCCGGCGCCGTCGGTGTTCGGCTGGGCAGCGCACCGGGTGCGCCAGCGCGGGATCCTGGAGGAAGCGGCGGCGCACTTCGACGCGGGCGAACTGCGCGTCCAGGTCGGCGCGACGTTCCCGCTTGAGCGGGCCGCCGACGCCCACCGCGCGCTCGAAGCCGGGCAGGTGACGGGCAAGGCCGTGCTCACGATGGACGCCTGAGAACTAGCGGCCAGATGGCTCAGCCGCCCGCGGCGGCACGGGCGGCCCGGGCGAGGAGGTGGGCGCGCTCGCTCGCGTTGGCGGTCATCGCGGCCGCGCGCTCGAATTCGGCCCGCGCCTCCGCCCGCCTGCCGAGCCGGTCAAGCAGGTCGCCGCGGACGCTGGGCAGCAGGTGATATCCGCGCAGCGCGGGCGACCCGGCCAGGGCGTCCACGATCGCCAGCCCGGCGGCCGGGCCTTCGGCCATCGACACGGCGACCGCGCGGTTCAGTTCGACCACCGGCGACGGCACCAGGGACAGCAGCACGTCGTAGAGGGCGACGATGCGGTTCCAGTCGGTGTCCGCGGCGGCGGGCGCGCGGGCGTGGCAGGCGGCCAGCGCCGCCTGGATGACGTACGGCCCGCTGGACTCGCTGCCGCTGAGCGACTCCGCCGTGCCCAGCGCGGCGAGCCCGTGGGTGATCAGCAGCCGGTTCCAGCGGCCGCGATCCTGGTGCAGCAGCGTGATCAGCTCGCCGTCGCGCCCGGTGCGGGCCGGGATCCGGGACGCCTGGATCTCCATCAGCGCGACGAGGCCGTGCGCCTCTGGCTCGTCCGGCGCGAGCGCGGCCAGCATGCGGCCGAGGCGCATCGCCTCCTCGCACAGCTCCGCCCGGGTCCAGGACTCCCCCGAGGTCGCCGAATAGCCCTCGTTGAAGATCAGGTACACGACCTCGAGCACGGAGGCGAGCCGCGCGGCGAGCTCGGCGCCGGCCGGCACCTCGAAGGGCACGCTGGCATCGGCGAGCGCCTTCTTGGCCCGGGTGACGCGGGCCGCCATCGTCGGCGACGAGACGAGGAACGCGCGCGCGATCTGCTCGGTCGACAGGCCCGCGACCAGCTTCAGCGTCAGCGCCACGCGCGCGTCGCGCGACAGCGCCGGGTGGCACGCGGTGAATATCAGCCGCAGCACGTCGTCCTCGACGCGGGCGCCGAACTCGATGTCGGCCATCGGGTCTGCCGCCTCCGCGAGCTGCCTGGCGATCTCCGGGACCCGCCGCTCGAAGCTGGCCTGCCGTCGCACGCCGTCGACGTAGCGGCGGCGCGCGACCGCGGTCAGCCAGGCACCGGGGTTGGCGGGCACCCCTGACGACGGCCACTGTTCCAGGGCCGCGACAAGGGCGTCCTGCGCGAGGTCCTCGGCCAGGCCGACGTCGCGAACCACGCGGGCGAGCCCGGCGATGAGCCGTGCGGACTCGATCCGCCAGACCGCCTCGACCGTCGCCTTCGCCGCCGCGTCAGCCAACGACGCTGCCTACTGGTCCCGCTGCTGCCCGGCGTGCGCGCGCAGCTGCTTCTCGGCGTCGATGATGTCCTGCGGGAGCTGCCCTGCGAAGTCCGCCGCCTCGTGGATGCGGCGCAGTTCCACGCTCGTGCTCGCGAACGGCGCGCGCTTCACCCACTCGACGGCCTCCTCGAGCGAGGACACCTGCCAGATCCAGAAGCCGCCGACGATCTCCTTCGCCTCAGCGAACGGGCCGTCGATGACCCGGCTGCCGCCCGCGGAGTCGTACACGACGCGCTTGCCTTCCGCCGAGGGGGCCAGGCCGTCGGCCGCCAGCATGATCCCGGCCTTGACCAGCTCCTCGTTGTACCTGCCCATCGCCGCGAACTCGTCGGCGTGGTCGGCGTAGTTGCCGCGCTCGCTGTCTTCTGTGGCCTTGACCAGCACGATCACGCGCATTGTGAGCTCCTTCGCTGACCGGCCGGACGTTCCGGCCCACCAGTGCGTCGAACGGCGCCGGGCGGATTCGACACCAGGCCCAGATGTTGTTTCTACCCCGGCGGGCGCGGTCAGCGCAGGCCGCGCGAGGCCAGCCACTGGGCGCCGCGGCGCGCCGACGCCCGGGACAGCCAGGCGTCCTGCACGACCTCGGCCAGTTCCCGATGGCTCAGCTCGGCCAGGCGCGCGGCGCGGACCAGCACAGAAGGATGGCCGTCGAAGTGCGCCGTGGTGAAGAACGGCGAGTCCGGGTCGCCGGTGAGGGCGCGCTTGTCGGCCTCGGACGCCACCCAGAACATGATCACGTCGTCGTACCGCTCGCCGGTCGCCGGGTCGGCCGCGTCCGGGCGCGGGTTGCGGAAGAAGATGAAGGACTTCCCGCCGACCTGGTAGACGGGGTTGCCCGCGGAGCCGTGGACGCAGGTGACGTGCGGCATCGCCAGCGCCAGCGCGTGCACGTCCGCGACCCGCGCCGGCCGGCTGCCCGCATCCATGCACCAGAGCATAGGCCGCGGTCCCTAGACGTGCTCCATCACGATCACGCCGGTCGTGTCGGGTTCGAGCGCGTCGAAGATGTGCGGGACGTCCCCGGGATAGGTGACGTAATCACCTGGCCAGAGTTCGACCGCCTCGCCGGTCGGGCCCGCCAGCACGCGCCCCGTGCTGAGCACCAGGTGCTCGATCGTGCCAGGCATGTGCGGCTGCGAGGCTCGCGGCGGACCCGGCTGCGCGCGTATCCGGTAGATGTCACGCCGCGCGCCGGGCGGGCAGGACGCGAGCATGGTGGCCTCGTAGTCGGCGCGTTCTGAGTGCACCACCGGGCCCTGCCCCGCGCGGATCACCTGGATCACCCGGCGCGGCGGTTCGACGAGGCGGCTGAACGGCACGCCGAGCGCGACGCCGAGCGCCCACAGCGTCTCCACGCTCGGGTTCCCTGTGCCGGACTCCAGCTGGGACAGGGTCGACTTGGCGATCCCCGCCCGGCGGGCCACCTCGGTGAGCGAAAGCCCGACGCGCGCGCGTTCGCGGCGCAGCGACGCCGCGATCAGCGACACGACATCGGCCGCGTTATCCGCCATGGGTTCACTCCAGACTCCGAAACGTTCGGTTTGACGAACGCCACCTAACGCGTTCATTATATTGAACATGCGGCTTCGATGGCGAACAGCCGGCCGCCCGGATCGCGGGCTCGTCAGGGACGTCGTGGTCGTCTGCCTGGCCGACGCGGTCGTGGGCGTGTCGTTCGGCGCGACCGCGGTGGCGGGCGGGCTGCCCTGGTGGCTGCCGGTCGTCATGTCGCTGGTCATCTTCGCCGGCGGAGCCCAGTTCGCGGCGGTCAGCGTGGTGCTCGCGGGCGGCAGCCCGGTCGCCGCCGTGGCTGCCGGGGCCGTGCTGAACACCAGGCTGCTCCCCTACGGCCTGGCCGTCGCGGACGTCACCACCGGCCGCTGGTGGACAAGGCTGCTCGGCGCGCACGTGACGACGGACGAGTCGGTGGCGTTCGCGCTGCGGCACACAGACCCCGCGCCGCGCCGCGAGGCGTTCTGGACCTGCGGCGTGACCCTGTTCGCGGCGTGGAACGTCGCCGTGCTGCTCGGCGTGCTCGCCGACACGGTGGTCAGGAACACCAACGCCTTCGGCCTCGACGCCACCTTCCCCGCGGTGCTGCTCGCCCTCGCGCTGCCCACCCTGACCGACCGCCGCACCCGCGCCGCCGCGGGGACCGGGGCGGTGGCCGCCGTCGCGCTGACCCCCGTGCTGCCTGCGGGCCTGCCGGTGCTCGCCGCGCTCGGCGGCCTCGCATGCCTGTGGCGCAGGCGCTGATGCCGCTGCTCGCCGTCGCCGTACTGGCCGCGCTGACCTTCGCGTTCCGGGTGAGCGGGCCGCTGTTCCTGCAGCGGGTCACGGTCCCCGCCGCGGCGGAGCGGCTCCTCGCCAGCGCCGCGGCGGTGCTCCTGGTCGCGCTTGCCGCGACCTCCGCGCTCACCCAGGACGGCGGCTTCGCGGGCTGGGCCCGCCCCGCCGGGGTGCTCGCCGCCGGAATCCTGGCCGCCCGCCGGGTTCCCTTTCCGTTCGTGGTGCTGGCCGCCGCCACCGTCACGGCCCTGCTCCGGCAGGCCGGGCTCCAATTATCCCGAACGGACCGTGGCGGCTGTGGCCGCCGCAACCGGACCGTCCGGCCGGTCAGCGGTCGTCGGACAGGACGGGCTCGGGAAGCGTGCCGGCGTTGTGCTCGAGCAGGCGCCAGCGCCCGTTGCGCAGGCCGAGCACCGACCAGGAGCAGTTGGACAGCGGGCCGAGGACCCCGAACACGTCGTCGGTCAGGCCGAGAATGCGGGCCATGCCAAGCCGGAGCGCCGCGCCATGGCTGACCACCACCGCCAGCCCGCCGTCGGGGACCTGCGCGGCGACGCGGTACAGCGCGGCGCCCACCCGGTCGGCGACCGCGGTCGTGGACTCACCGTCGGGCGGCTCCCAGGCCGCGCGCTCGGCCGGGAACCGAACCGCGATCTCCCTGTCGGTCAGCCCCTCCCAGGACCCGCCTGACCGCTCGCGCAGGTCCTTGTCCAGCGTGATGGCGAGGCCCGTCAGCCGGGAAAGCTGCGCGGCCGTGCCCGAGGCGCGGCTCAGGTCCGAGGAGAAGATCGCGTCTGGCCGCAGCGTCGCCAGCCGGCTCGCGGCACTGGCGGCCTGCGCCTCGCCGGTCTCGTCAAGCGGTATGTCGGTCTGGCCCTGGAACCTGCCTTCCGTGTTCCAGATCGTCTGGCCATGCCGCCAGAGCACGAGCCGCCTGGATTCGCTCAGCGTGACTCCCCTGAGTTGCCGACGCCGGCCCGCCCTGCCGCCGCCGCCTCGGGCAGCGGGATCCGCGGGCAGTCCTTCCAGAGCCGCTCCAGCGCGTAGTACAGGCGCTCCTCCCTGTTCTGCACGTGGACGACCACGTCCAGGTAGTCGAGGAGCACCCAGCGGCCCTCCCGTTCGCCCTCGCGGCGGACCAGGCTGGCGCCCGCCTGCCGCATCCGCAGCTCCACCTCGTCGATGATCGCGCGTACCTGCCTGTCGTTGGCTCCCGAGCAGAGCAGGAACACGTCGGTGATCGCTAGCTGCTCGCTCACGTCGTAGGCGACGATGTCCTGGGCGAGCTTGTCCGCCGCGGCCAGCGCGGCGATCTCGGTGAGCTCGATGGCCCGTGGGATGGCTGTCACGTGTCTGGCTCTGCCTCCTCGGTAGGGGATGACTTACTTATAGACTCTCA
>JASHPP010000273.1 GCA_030038035.1 Trebonia sp. | reverse complement strand
GTCAACGACACCCTCAAGGGCCAGCTCGACCTCGAACGGCACGGCGGCCGCACCACCGAGGGCCTGTATGCCCGGGTCACCCAGCGGCTGCTGGCCATGGCCGCCTGCATCTGGCACAACTGGACCACCGGCGAACCCGTCAAACGATCGCTGATCGCCTTCGACAACTGAACCCATAAGGAATCACTCATCTAGTGGTGCTGCCCGTCTCAGGTCACGCTCGTCTCTCGACTTCCTGCATTCTCTTGCGCTCCGTCCAGGCTGAACCCCGGCCTGTGGCGTGCCGCAGGCGCGCCCTTGATGGCGTGAAGAAAGTCCTCACAGGAGGGCGTGGTGCACAGGCGTGGTGCACGGCTGGCAGTGGTATAGGGCACGGCACGGTTCTATAGACAGGCACAGGGGCGGGGAGGGCGGTGGCGGTGGCGCGGGGATGGCTGGCGCTGCTAGGCCGCCCCGGCGTCATAGTTTCTGCTGGGTTGCGGCCTACTGGTGCGGCCAGTTAAGCCGGACCCATAGAACGCGGGTTCCGGGGGTGATGCCGTCGTCGATTCCCCAGTTTCCGTCTCCGGCGATGGCGGCGACGATGGCCAGTCCGCGGCCGCGCTCGTCGTCGGGTTCGGAGGCGATCCAGGGGCCGCCCTCGTCCTCGATCTCGAGCCAGGCGTAGTCGCCGGGGCGTACGTACAGGCGCACGGTGAACCGCCCGCCCGGCTCCCGTGACCTGCTGTGCAGGACCGAGTTGGCTGCCAGTTCGGAGGCCAGCAAGACCAGATCGTCGGCGAGCGGGAAGCCGCCGACCATGGCGGTCAGATCGGCACGCACTCGCCGGACCTGGCTGGCCGTTCCCGGATAGGCGCGCTCGAAGCTCGTGGTCTCGGGTGCCTTGAGGGGTTCTGTCTGCATGGTGCTGCCTCGCGTCTGCGCAGGTAGTCAAGCCGTGCATGTAATGGTACTTTGAATACTGCTATAGGACAATCAGTACGTGTTATTTCCCGTACGGGGACGGCACAATAGGTACTGCCCAGACACCTAGGAGGAGGAAGCATGTTCGGCCTGTCCGTGCGGTTCACGTGCCGGGATGCCAATGCCGCCGCCGGTTTTGACCGGCTGGCCGCCGAAACGGTGCCGGAGATCCGGCGCTACGAGCCGGGGACGCTCGTCTATGCCGTCCACGCTGTGGATGGCAAGCCGCTAGAGCGGATCTTCTATGAGCTGTACGCCGACAGGGCGGCGTTCGACGCCCACGAGCAGCAGCCGCACACCCGGCGATTCCTGGCCGGGCGGGAGCAGTTCCTGTCCTCAGTCGAGGTTGACTTCCTGACGCTACAGACCGGCAAGGGGACAGACCGGTGAGCACGCCGGATTACCAGGTGGCGCTGGGGCGGAAGATCGCCGACCAGCGGCGCCGCCGGGGACTGTCACAGCCGGAGCTGGCCCGGATGATCGACCGGTCGGTGGCCTGGGTGTCCCAGGTCGAGCGCGGCGTCCGCAAGGTCGACCGGATGTCGGTCCTGGAAACCCTGGCGACGGCCCTGGACGTCCCGCTTGCCGACCTGGCCGCCGAGGCGCCGATCGTTGCCGCGGTAAACGAGGCGCCGCCCGGCACCGCGGGCCTGCGGCTGGTGCTGTCCGGGGTCTGGTCGCTGCGGGCGATGCTCAACGGGCACATCGCCCCGTCGCCTGACGTGGTGCAGGCCAAGGTGGACCAGGCCTGGTCGCTGACCCATGAGGCGCGGTATGCCGACCTGGCCGACCTGCTGGCCGACCTGGTGCCGGAGCTAGAGACCGGAGCGCGCGCCGTCGAGGGCGGCCAGCGCGCGGAGATGTTCGAGCTGCTGGCCGCCGCCTATCAGGCGTGCTCGGCCGCCCTGGCCGAGCTGGACGAGCCGGAGGCGGCCTGGATCGCCGCCGACCGGGGCATGGCCGCCGCCGAGCGCGCCGGGAACCCGCTACTCGTTGCCGCCGGGGCGTTCCGGCTGGTGATCGTGTTCCTCGGCGCCCGCTACTACCTGCAGGCCGCCGAGGTCGCCCGCACCGCCGCCGACGCGCTGTGGCACAGCACCGACGAAGGCACCCCCGAGGCCATCTCGATGTGGGGCGCGCTCACCCTGCAGCGCGCCGTCATCGCCGCCTATCTCGGCGACGCCCAGGCGGCCTATGAGTTCCTCGACCGGGCGCGCCCGGCCGCCGCCCGGGTCGGGCCGGGCCGCAACGACTACAACACCGAGTTCGGCCCGGCGAACACGGTGCTGTACGAGATCGCCGTGGCGGTCGAGCTCGGCGACGCGGGCCGGGCACTGCGGGCCGCCGGTACCGTCGATGTCTCCGGGCTGTCGGCCGAGCGGCGGGCGCGGATGCTGATCGACGTGGCCCGCGCCCATGCCCAGCGGCGCCAGGTCGCCGACGCGGTGGCCGCGCTGCGCCAGGCCGAGGACCTCACCCCCGAGCAGGTGCACGCCCACGCCCTGGTCCGCCAGGTCGTCGCCGACCTGCTGGCCATGCAGAACCCGCCGGGCGCCGAGCTGGCCGCACTGTCGGTACGGGTGGCCGCACCCTGAAATATCGGTCTAGTACTCAAAATATTTGACACGTACTTTTAGTACGTATATCGTTGATGATGTGGCAAGGCAGTGCCACACCAGCAAGCGAACGACAAGTACAGCGAGTACAGGCCACAGAAATGGTTGTGGCCTGAGCGGGAAGCGACCCGCCCAGGCCAGATGCGGCATAGCACCGCTAGTGACGTTCCGATGCTACCGCCTCTGCCCCGGAAGCGCTTCCCGCGCCCAAGGGAACGGCCCGCGCCGCGGGCCCTACAGAGGAGTAGCACCATGCGCAACCTTCCTATCCCCATCGACACGGCACGCCTGACGTTCGTCTGCGTGACCGCACCGCGCCCGCGCCTGGTCAGCCAGGACACGGGCGAAATCAAGACCGACCGCGCCGGGCGCACCGTCTACACGGTCGGCCTGTCGGCCGCCGACGCCACCGGCCGGGTCGAGCTGGTCAACGTCAACGTGTCCGGCGAGCCGGACGTGAGCGTGGGCCAGGTCGTCGAGCTGACCGGACTGGTCGGCTTCGCCTGGGAGCAAGTACGCGGCGGACAGCTCCGCTGGGGCATCGCCTACCGCGCCGAGGCGATCACCACGGCGCCGCCCGCGGTCCGGGCCGCCTGAGCGGAGCATCCGGCATGCGAGAGATGCTGATTCTCGCCGGAGTCGTCCTGGCCGCCACGGCGGCCGGGACGCTCTCCTGGCGGCACTACGCACCCCGCTCGTTCTGGCTCCTTGCCGTATTCCCCTTCCGCGCCATCCACCTGTACCTGACCTGGGCGCATGTCGCCTCCGGGTGCGGGCTTTCGAGCAGGCGGCGCCGCTGGCGGTGGACGCTGGAAGCCGTTCCGGTCGCGGGCACCCTCGCCCGCCACACCGGAGCCGCACTCACCGTCACCAGCAAGCGGCGCCTGCGCCGGGTCAGCGTCGAGCACGCCCCGCGGCTGGGCATCCCCCGGCCCGGCCCGCTCGGCTGGCGGGTCCGGGTCAAGCTCCTCGACGGCCAGGTGCCCGCCGATTACGCCAAAGCCTGCGAACAGCTCGCCCACGCCTGGCGGGTCCACGCGGTCCGCGTGACTGGCTCATCCCCAGGCCGGGTGCAGCTGGCCGCAGTCCGCAACGATCCCCTCGTCGAGGTCCGCATCGGGCCGGGAACCGGCGAGCTGCTCAAGGTCACGCCCGGACTGCTCGAAACCGGGCGGCCGTGGGTGATCGACTTCCGCGTCGTCCCGCACTGGCTCAACGCGGGCGCAACTCAGTCCGGCAAATCCAACCTCGCCAACGCGATCATCAAGGGCCTCGCGCCGCAGCCGGTCGCGCTGGTCGGCGTCGACCTCAAAGGCGGCGTCGAGTTCACCCCCTACGCGCCGCGCATGTCCGCGCTGGCCACCACCCGCGCCGAATGCGGCGAGCTGCTCGCCGACCTGGTGCGGGTGCTCGCCGACCGGATGCGGCTCTGCCGCGCCCACGGCGCACGGAACATATGGCGGCTTCCCGACCTGCTGCGGCCGGTGCCGGTCGTGGTCCTGGTCGACGAGGTGGCCGAGCTGTTCCTGATGGCCGACAAGTCCGAGAAAGACCAGATCGCCCGCACCGGAACCGCGCTGCTGCGCATCGCCCAGCTCGGCCGGGCGTTCGGCGTCTACCTCATCGTCTGCGGTCAGCGGATCGGCTCCGACCTCGGCCCCGGCGTCACCGCGCTGCGCTCCCAGTTGTCCGGGCGCATCTGCCACCGGGTCAACGACCCCGAAACCGCCAACATGACCCTCGGCGACATGGACCCCGCCGCGCTCGTCGCCGCCCGCGCGATCCCCGCCGAGACTCCCGGCGTCGCCATCGTCGCCGGTCAGGACGGCTCCTGGTACCGGGTCCGCTCGGTCGAAGTCACCGAGGAACAAGCCGAGTACGCCGCCCGCGCGTACGCCCACCTCACCCCGTCATGGGCA
The DNA here is from genome assembly GCA_030038035.1 of Trebonia sp. The sequence continues at coordinate 5,814 of JASHPP010000273.1, read as the reverse complement.
GCGCTGACCGCAACAGGGCCGGTCGCCGTCGACGACCTGCCGGAGGACTTCGGCGACGCCGAAGCCGCCTGAACCCCACGCCGAACGGCGGGCGCGGGCCTTCCGCGCCAGGTCCGTACCCGGCCCATCCCTGAAACCGGCAAGAAAGGAGGCAGCCGTGACCCTGCGCCGAGCCGCCGCCGCGCTCGCCGACACCGCGCCCGTCCTGATCCTGGCCGTGATCGCCGGGGCCGGATCGTTCACCCACATCCGCGACCTGGCCGCCCGGCATGGCCAGGGCGGGCCGATGTCCTGGGCCGTCGCGATCTGCATCGACCTGACCTGCGTCATGGCCGCCCGCGAACGCCAGCGCGACAAACGGCACGGCCGCACCCGCCGCCTGTCCTGGCCAACCCTCGTCCTGGCCGGTGGCATCCTGCTCAGCCTCGCCGCCAACCTCGCTCAGGCCCAGTCCACTCCCTGGGGCCGGATCGCCGCCGCCACACCGTGCGCCGCGTTCCTCGTCGCCGTCTCGATGCTCGAACGCCGCGCCAGCCGTCCCGCCGCCGCGCTACCCGTCCCGGCCGTCCCGGACGGCGACCCGCGACCCGCGCTGCTCGTCCCCGTCCCGTCCCTGCCCGCCCAGCCGTCCCCTGCGCGTCCGGCTGCCGTGCTCGTCGACTTCGCCCGCCGCGTCGCCGACGAGCACGAGCAAGCCTGTGGCCAGCCGATCACCCGCGACAAGCTCCGCGCCCGGCTCGGCGTCTCCAACCAGCTCGCCTCCGACCTGCTCCGCGAAATCCGCACCACCTGAAAAGAGAGACCGCCATGGCAACTGCAAGCCCCGTCACCCGCGCCCAGTTCATCAACGGACTGCGCGACCTGGCCAGCTTCCTCGGCGCGCACATCGGGTTCCCCGTGCCCGAGCACGGCGCCACCATCCTCGTCTTCCCCGACGGGGACAGCGACGACGAGCGGCGGGCCGCGGTCGACCGCCTCGCCGCCATCTTCGGCGTCACCCCCGAAGACGACAACGGCCACTACACCGCCGAACGCTGCTTCGGCCCGGTCGCGTACAGCGCCGTCGCGATCTCCGACGCCGCCCGCGCCAGGCACGCCGCACACGGCAGCTACTACGGCTGCATCACTCCCGGCGAACCCGGAGGCCTCGACGACGCCGCATGACCCCGCCCACCGCATGACCGTCCCGGCGCAGCCCAGTGCCGCGCCGGGGCGCCTCCCTCAAGCACGCCCGCCACGAGAGGAGAACGCCATGCACCACCCGAACCCCCCGCACTACGCGCCTGTGCGCGACACCAGGCTCGTCGTCCCCGCCGACCGGTGCACGCAGCCGGTCCGGCTGCGCGGCCAGGTCGACTACCTAGACCGCGGCTCCGGAGAGATACTCCACCGCTACACCACTGTCCACGAGCCGGGCGGCGTCCTGCGCGTCGCCTGCAAGACCCGGCGCGCATCCCGCTGCCCGTCCTGTGCCGAGATCTACCGCGCCGACACCTACCAGCTCATCCGCGCCGGGCTGACCGGCGGCAAGGGTATACCAGCTACCGTCGCCGCCCACCCCTGCCTGTTCGTCACCCTCACCGCCCCCTCCTTCGGCCCGGTCCACGCCCGCCGCCAGAAGAACGGGCGGGCGCTGGCCTGCCGACCCCGCCGCAGCGGCGGCACCTGCCCGCACGGCATCAGCACCGGCTGCAACGCGCGGCACAGCGACGGCGACCCCCGGATCGGCGAACCCATCTGCGCCGACTGCTACGACTACACCGGCTCGGTCCTGTTCAACGCCGTCGCTCCCGAGCTATGGCGGCGGTTCACCATCACCCTCCGCCGGGCACTGGCCCGGCTCGCCGGGATGACCCAGAAAGACTTCAAGGCATACGCGCGGGTTTCCTTCGCCAAGGTCGCCGAATACCAGAAACGCGGCATCGTCCACTTCCACGCCGTGATCCGCCTCGACGGGCCAGCCGGCCCGGCCACCCCGCCGCCGTCCTGGGCAACCGCCATCCTGCTCGCCGACGCCATTACCGCGGCCGCTACCTCGGTCCAGGTCAAGACACCCGGCACTGCCCAGGTCGTCCCGCGGGCGCTGCGCTGGGGCGCGCAACTCGACGTCCGCCCCGTCACCGCCGACGGCGAGCTCACCGACAACGCCGTCGCCGGATACGTCGCCAAGTACGCCACCAAAGCCGCCGAGTGCACAGGCACCCTCGACCGGCGCCTCACCACCGCCGACCACCTCGACACCCTCCCGGTCAGCCCGCACGCCCGGCGGCTCATCGCCGAATGCCTGCGCATCGGCCAGGTGGCCGAGCTCGAACACCTCCGCACCGCCCAATGGGCGCACATGCTCGGCTTCCGCGGCCACTTCTCCACCAAGAGCCGTGCCTACTCCACCACCCTGGGCGCACTCCGCGCCGCACGCGCCGAACACGTACGCACCCAGCACGCCGACCAACTCCCCGTCGGGGACACCGTGCTCGTCATCGCCCACTGGCGATTCACAGGCCTCGGCCGCGTCGACGAGAGACCTTCCCTCGCTGCGGACGCCAAACAGCTCGATGTCGCGCCAAAGCGAGGTGCGACGTGACCAAGCTCCTGCTCACCGTCCCCGAAGCCGCGGAGGCCCTCGGCATCTCGCGCAGCAAGCTCTACCAGCTCATCTCGGCTGGGACCGTCCGGTCGGTTCGCATCGACGGCTCGCGCCGTGTCCCCGTCGAGGCTCTCGCTGCCTATGTCAACCAGCTCATGAAGGAGGCAGCCTGATGGCTACCAAGCGTCCCAAGCTCCGTGATGGCGTCGTCAAGCGCGGCGCCACATGGTCCTACGTCATCCGGGTGCACGATCCCGAGACGGGTGTCAGCAAACCTAGGTGGGTCGGTGGCTTCGCCACGGAAGCCGCCGCGAAAGCCGCCCGGGACGAGGCTCGGGTCAAGGCGTACCGAGGCGAGTACATCGACCGCAACAGCATCACCGTGACCGAGTACCTCAACGACTGGATCGACAGTCACGCGATGGAGATCAAGCCGCGTACCCGGTCCGACTACCGGCGCTGCATCCGGCTGTACGTGACGCCGCGCATCGGCAGGATGCGGCTACAGGCGGTCCGCCCGTCGACGATCACCAAGCTCTATCACGACCTGCTGACCACCGGTGGCCGGGACGGCGGGCCGCTGGCGGTCTCGACGGTCGTGCACACTCACGCCATCTTGCGAAAGGCGTTCGGCGATGCCGTCCAGGTCGACGAGCTGATAGCGAGCAACCCCGTCGAGCGGGCCAAGCGTCCACGCGCTGACGTCGCCGCTCCCGGTACGGTCTGGACTCCTGCCCAGCTCCGCACATTCCTAGCCGCCGCCCGCCAGCATCGGCTGTTCGCCTTCTACCACGTCGCGGCGTATACAGGCGCTCGCCGAGGCGAGCTGCTCAACCTCCGTTGGTCAGATATCGACCTCGACGGAAAGAAGATCACCATCTCCGGCTCAACAGGGATCATCGACGGCGAGCGTGTCAACGGCACGACCAAGAGCGGCCGGTCCCGCGTCGTCACCATCGACGATGACACCACGTCTGTGATCCGTGAGCACCGCAAGGCCCAGGCCGCCGAGCAGCTCCTAGCTAGAGACTCCTGGCGCGGCAACGGCGGCGGCCACGTCTTCACGACCGGATGGGGCCAGCCGATCTACCCCGATACGGTCGGCTGGTTGATGACCAAGATCATCCGCGCTTACAACGCGCCAGCCGAGGGACCGCGACCCAAGGAAGCCCTGTCACACGCGCGGGTTCACGATCTCAGGCACATCCACGCCACGACACTTCTGCTCAATGGGGTACCGGTCCACGTCGTCGCCGCCCGGCTCGGCCACGCCGACCCCGCAATCACGCTCCGGGTCTACGCGCACATCATCCGCGCCGCCGAGACCGCAGCCGCCGAGGTGTTCGCCCGTGTCATGTCCGAAGCCGCCTAGACGGCCGCCTAGACGGCCGCCTGTTAGCAAACCCGTTAGCAAAAGCCCCTTTCCAGCACGAACAGTTGCTCGGAAAGGGGCTTTGACGTGGGAGCCGCCTATCGGAATCGAACCGATGACCTACGCATTACGAGTGCGTCGCTCTGACCGACTGAGCTAAGGCGGCGTGCGGTCCTCGCGGACGGCGCTGCGCTCCGCAAGTCTACCGGCTCCGTGGCATGCGTTGGGCGGCACAATCGGAGGGTGAGGCTCACGGAGGGGGAAGCGCGGGGGCGGCTTGCCGCCGCGCGGGTGGCGCGGCTCGCGACGACTGGGAGTGACGGGCGGCCGCATCTGGTGCCTGTCACGTTCGCGGTCGACGGGGACCTCGTCTACACCGCGGTGGACCACAAGCCGAAGACGACGCCCAACCTGCGGCGGCTGCGCAACATCAGGGAGAACCCGCGGGTGGCGTTGCTCGCCGACCACTACTCCGAAGACTGGGGCACCCTGTGGTGGGTCCGGGTTGACGGGCGGGCGAGCATCATCGAGGACACGGCCGCCATCCGGCATCAGCTGGACATGCTCGCCGAGCGGTACGAGCAGTACCGGCAGGCGCGACCGGCCGGGCCTGTCATCGTGATCGCGGCCGAGCACTGGACCGGGTGGGCTGGTGGATTGGGGCGGTTAGCCCGCCTGGCTGGCCGGCGGTCCGTGGCTGCGCAGGATTTCGCCGTGCGGGGAGATGGCCTCGGTGGTGCCGTCGGCGTGCAGGATCAGTTTCCAGCCCTGCCGGTGCACGCACACCTCATGGTGGTACGCGCACAGCAAGATGCAACCGCGGACACTGGTCTTGCCGCCCTGCGACTTGGGCACGAGGTGGTGGATGTGACATGCCGCAGGGGGCTTGTCGCACCGGCCGGGCCATTGGCAGTGCTTGTCGCGCAGGATGACCGCCTGGCGGATGTGCGGCGGGACGGTGTCGGCATAGCCCACGTCCAGCGGCAGACTTGCCGTGTTGAATGGGGCGCCGAGTTGGCGGGAACGCAGGTACGCGGCCAGCCCGTCCGGGCCGGACATGGCGTCGGCGGCCATCGCCAGCAGCGTACGGCGCAGCCGGGCTTTCGCCTCCGGGGACAGCGGGCCGCGCGGCGGGCACGTGCAGCCGCCGCAGGTGCAGCCGCACGGTTTGCCGTGCCCGAGGCCGTGCGCGTCGATCCATATGCCGGCCATCGCGTCCACGGCCTGCCAGTCCACCGTCCCGACCACTACCGGGACCAGCTTGGCGTCGCAGGCGGCGGCCTCGGCGCCGATTCCCGTCAGCCAGCCGGGCTGCCCGGCGCGGGCGGCGATCCACGCCTCCTCAAGCGCTGAGTTTCGCAGCGCGGCGAACGGGATCAGCACCTGGGCCATGGTGTCCAGGCCGGCCGACTCCGGGAGCAGCCCGGACTTGATCAGCCGCCGGAGCGCCTCATCGAGGGCGTCGTGCTGGCGCTGCTCGACGGTGCGGAAATCGTCCGCGCCGGCGCGCTTGCCCAGGGCGTCGAAGATGGCCTGCAGCGCCGCCGCGCACCCGGCGGTCAGGTCGCCGCTGACCTTGCCAACGCCGCCGAACGTCCTCCCGAGCCGCAGGAACCGGTCATCGAAGCCGTCTTCGTCTCCGCTGCCATCGCCGTCGTCGTTATCGGGGTGCTGGGCTTTCCATGCCTCGTAGATCGTGCGGGCCAAGACAGACAGGTCTTCGAGCGGGCAGCCGCCCATGGCGGCATCCAGCAGTATCTGGTCGGCGTTCTCGCGCTCGGCGGGCGGCAGCGGATCGGTCCAGCCGGCGATCTCCTTCGCCCACGACTCCGACACCGCCCCGGCCGTCATCGCC
>JASHPP010000272.1 GCA_030038035.1 Trebonia sp. | reverse complement strand
TGAGCTCGCGGCGCCGCCCTGTGAGCTCGCGGCGCTGCCGCGGGTGCTCGCGGCGGCGCCCGCCGGGGCGGGCGCGATCATGCCGGGAATGTCCGCGAGCCCCTGGACGCCGCCGCCGCGCGCGTCGCCTGACGCACGCGGCCGCACAGGCGCCGCCACGTCGGGCGGCCGGCCCAATGCCACCTCGGGGGCGGCTGCCTTCGACCCCGCGGCAGTCCCGGACGAAGCCGTCGCCGCCGGCTGGCCGGCGGGAAGGTTGCCGTTGTCCACGAAGCCCACGACCCCCTGCCCGGCGAGCGGGCTGGGGTAGGAGTGGGCGTTGACCGAGAAGTTGGGCAGCGAGTCCCCGCCGATCGTGTGCAGCACGCCGTCGGTGTAGCTGGTCACGACCTCGACGTGGCCGTTGAACAGCACCCAGTCCCCAGGCTGCGGCTGGTAGCCGTCACCGAGCGGGTGCCAGCGGTGATTGGCCTGCGCGTCCTGCAGGATCGAGATGATCGCGAGCGAATCGGGGTTGGGGTCGACCCGGACGTCGGCCCATTCATGCAGCGGCCACGGGTAGGTTGTCCCGCCGGTGACCCAGCTCTGCCTGCCCACCGCCTGCGCGCCGAGCTCCAGGGTCAGGCTGGCGAACGCCGCGCAGGACGGGCCGTGATCGGCGCCGTTCAGGCTGTCCTGTGCCCAGATCAGGGCCTCCATCTGCGCCGGCGTCTTGCTCTGCGCCAGCCGCAGGTAGTAGCTGGCCACATTGACGATAGCCGATCTCAGCGCGCCGTCACCGGAATCCGCGAGCCTGCCCGCCTGCTCGAGCGCAAGCAGGTGCACCGGCACGCTGGTCGGACTGGTCATCGTGGCGGCCGCTCCCGGTACGAAGCTCAAACCGGTGATCACGCCGCCGGCGGTCACGGTGACAAGCGCCGTCGCCTGCCGCCATGGCCTCCCGGCGGAATGCGCGGACACCACTTCCCACCTTTTTCTGTTTCAGTCCGGCAGGCTGTTCAAGATGGACTGGACTTGCGGGCTGCCCGGGTTGTCCGCGTTCTCGAACAACACGCCCGCCTGGGCCGCGATCTGCGCAGGGGCGCCGACCATCCACTGCTTGAACACGTCGCTGACCAGGGCAGCCTGCCCGGCGGGGCTGGTCACGGCCGCCGCGCAGATCGCCGGGAAGCCCTGCCGGGTGAGCAGCGCCGAGGAGCCGGTGTACTGCAGGCAGTTGGCCGGGCTGCTCTCAAGCCCGGGCTGCACGACGGGAGCGCCGGTGGAACTGGTGAGCGTGGCGCCGCCGATGATGTTGTTGATGGCCCGCGCCGCCACCTCCAGGCTGTCGGTCGGGCTGGCCGGGTTGTAGGGGTGGTGCAGGTTCAGTGACCAGGCGATGTCACCGCCCTGGCTGGGGGTGATCGGCTCCAGCCCCTTCCGGCCCGTCTGCGCGTCGCTGTAGCCCGGGTTGTCATCGCTGGTCAGCAGCGAGAAGACCCACAGGATCTGCCTGGTGCCCTTCGCGCACGCGAAGTTCACCTGGCTGGGCTCTGCTGCCACGTCCGGGTTCTGGCAGGCCACGGTGATCTCGTTCTGCACTTGGGTGACGCTGGCCGGCCACGCGGCGCTGCCCGCTGCCGAGATGACCGTGAGCACCGTGACCCCGGTCGCGACGGCCGCGGCGCAGATGGCGATCGCCCGCCAGTGCCCGAGCCACCGCGCCGCCCCGGTCGGCTTGGCCCGGCTGCGGCCGCGGGTGATGAGCGCCTGCCTCCGCTCGTCGGGCTCGTCAGCCTCGTCGGGCTCGTAAGGTTCGTCAGGCTCGTCAGGCCCGGCCGCCTCCGCCGCCCCCGCGTCCCCGTCGTAGTCGTCCGTCGCCCAGTACCAGTCGGCCGCCTCGTAAGCGCCTGCCGCAGAGCGGACGCCTGCCCCAGAACGGACACCTGTCCGCGCGCGGCCGCTTGCCCCCGGCCGCGACGACGGGCGGGGGACGGAGCGGGACCGGCGAGCGCCGTCGGGCTCCTGGGCGCCGCGGAGTTCGCGGCCGGCGTCGGGATACTCGCCAGTGCGGTCGACGGCGGCGGCGTACTGGGGCGAGAGCCGGCCGGACTGGCGCTTCAGTTCTGCGGCCCTGTTTTCTAGCTTCACAAGGCGTTCGTTATCGATATAGCTCAAATATTCGAAACGCTTGTTCATGATGTCCCCTCGTGGGCGGCGTGGTGTTCCTGAGGTTGGTGACCTGGCGAACCGCTAGCCGGCCCGACGGCGACGGGGAGATCGTGACGATCGATGCCCGCGCCGCGCAGTCGCGCCGTAAGCTGCCTCGTGGCTGCCGTGCAGCCCCGCCCGCATCCACGGTGACGAGGCCTGTGCCCCCGGGAAGAATGACTCCCGGGCGGCCCATGCCACCGGGCGGGCACCCGCCAGTGGCCGCGGCGCAGGGAAGGAGGCGCCGCGGAACACCTGGCAGAGTTTTCCCATACGGGCAGGACTCATGAATACCATTAGAACATATGTCCGATGGACCTGCAACCGTATTCGGGTAAGCGTCTTCACTACAGGTAGCTCTGAGTGGAAGGTTACGAATGTGGTCGCTTACTTGCGCAGTCCGGACAAGCTGGGCGACTTAGCACCAGGGACGGGCGCCGCCGTGCCCTCACCGCTCGCAGACACCGGTCAGCCGGCCGCGGGCGAGCACGGGGCCCGCGACCCCCGCGAGCAGCGCGCGGCCTGGCCTG
>JASHPP010000271.1 GCA_030038035.1 Trebonia sp. | reverse complement strand
GCGCGGTCGGGCTGCACGCGCTCGCCAGCCTCATCGCCCAGGCACACACGATGATCCCCGACGCCGTTCACGCGGCCCGCGACCAAGGCCACACCTGGGCCGAGATCGGCCAGCTGCTCAACCTCTCCCCGGCAACCGCAGCCCGCCGATACCGGATCACCACATGATCCACTTGACACGGATCACCCACATAATGGTCGAGTATTTTCTGCACGACATGCTGCGGGACGTCACGGTTGATCAGGATCGTTCCCAGGGTGTGCCTCCATTGATGAGGGGTCAGGTGCACGGGCCGGCCGTGCTCGTCGCGGACGTCGCAGCGTTCCAGCCAGCGGTAGAGCGCCTGGCGGTAGGTTCCGCTGCTGACCGGGGCCTTGCCGTCCGGGTTCTTGGCCGCCCGGGGGAACAGCACGGCCCCTGGCGGGTAACGGCCCAGGACCCGCTGCTGCTGTCCCTGGATCAGGGACAGCAGTTCGTCGTCGAGGGGGACGAGTGCCTCGCGCTTCATCTTGTGGTTGAAGTAGCGCAGGTAGGGAGCGCCGGCGTCGTCGGCGGTGACGCAGCCGAACGGGAGCCTGAGCGCGTCGGAAACCCTCAGCCCGCAGCGGATCAGGATGAGCGTGACCAGCCGGTAGGCGGGGCTGTCCTCGCGGGCGAGGTTGCCGGGCTGCTCGACCTGTGCCATCACGTGCCCGGCCAGCGCCCGGGGCAGCAGCTCGGTGCGGGGCGGCTGGTCGCCGGGGAAGATCATCGCGTCCGGGGGCAGGCCCGGTGCCCAGCCGTGCTGGCGGACCGCGGTGAGGAACAGCCCGGTCATGCTGACGTGGGCGCCGTGCTCGGGCCTGCCGGCCATGGCGGCATGGAGGCCGGCGAGGTAGTCCTCGAGGACGGCCCGGCTGATTCCGTCCGTGCCGGTGATGCCGCGGGCGTGCAGGAAGCCGGCGAGCCGGGTCAGGACGCGCAGTGGGCGGGAACCGCCGGCTTCCAGCCCGAGGCCGGTGCTCAGCCGCCACCGGATCCAGCGCTTGGCCAGTTCTTTCAGCTGCTGCTGGGGGATCCGGGAGAAGTTCAGGACGATCCTGCCCTCGAAGCCGAGGCGGTGCATCTGCCAGGCGTCGCGGGGGTACTCGGCGTCCCAGCCGCCGCCGTCGGCCAGGTCGGTGACCTCCCGGCGGGACCAGGCCAGCAGTGCGACCGCGTTGCTCTTCTTCTTCCCGAACGCGTCCCGCCATTCCTGCTCGGTCCGGTCCAGCAGCGAGGACGCTCCGCTGGAAGCCAGGAACCGGACCATGATCATCACGATGAACGGCGGGGCCTTGCCCTCGCGCTCGTCGCACCGCCGCTGGAGCGCGTACTGGATCTCCAGCTTCAGCTGCGGGGGCAGGCTGTCCAGGAAGATGCGCTCGTGACCGGGGACCGGGCCGGCGTCGAGATACCGGGCCGCGAAGCCGCCCGGTTCGGGGCGGCCGTTGACTTTCCACGTGGCACCGTGGCCCTGGCAGAACGGGATGCCAAGCTCGGCCCACAGGCCGCAGAACCCGACCAGGCAGTACCGCTGGCCGCCTGGCGTCACGGTCTCGGGGACGCCGGCGAGCCATTCACCTGTGTCCGGGCGTCCGGCGCGTTCCCAGGCCGCGCTGTGGCGCGTGCACATTCCCTGGCGGCGGACGCCGCGCCCGCAGCCGGGTGCCCGGCAGCAGGCCAGCGGTTCCTGCATGTGCCAGCGGGGGCTCGTCGCCGCGGCGAACGCGTCCAGGTCGGTCCTGCCCTCAGCGGCCCACCGGTCGTGGTGAGCAGCGCACAGTCCCTGGCCGCCCCGTGCCGTTCGCGGGCAGGAAGCCACCCGGCAGATCGCGCCCCCGAACACCGGGTCGGCAGGGTCGAAGACGAGCTCGCCCGCGCGGAACTCAGGGCGCACCGCGGCCATGAGCCTTTCCAGCAGGCCCGCGGCAGCGTGGCAACGGCCGGCCCGCGTGACCCGGCCGCCGGTCACCACAACACTTCCTTCCCGGTGAACCAGCCTGCCTTCTCCAGCGCTGCCCGCGCGTCTTCGGCTGTCAAATGGCCGTAGACCGAGGAAGTGACGGCTACCGACGAGTGTCCGAGGAGCGTGGACACGACCTCGATCGGGACGCCGCCGCGCAGCCAGCGCGTGGCTGCGCTGTGACGGTACCAGTGGGGATCGAACGCGATCCCCGTCCTGGCCCGAAGCCGCAGGACCAGGTCGTAGACGGCCTGGTACGACCACGCGTGTCCCTTCGGCTCCGCCCAGATGTTGATGAACACGTAGTCGCTGCAAGCAGTGCCGTACTCCTCGTGCAGGTAGTCGGCATAGAGCCGGATCAGCTCCGGCCCGACGGGGACCGTCCGGCCGCCGGACTTGGCCCTCGCCCCGTTCGCGTTCTCCCGCGCCGCGATGGCGATCTCCTGCTCGGCGGCCGCGATGTCCTCATGACGGAGCCCGAGCACCTCACCAGCCCGGCAGCCCGTCTCGTGAAGAACCGCGAAGAAGAAGCGGTCCCTCAGCCGGGTGCACGCGTCAAGGATCGCCTGCTCCTCGGCGACGGTCAGGATCCGCGGCAGCTTCTCCGGCACCTTCAGCGCGATCGCCCGGCCGCGGTATGGCCCGCCCTTGCTCACGTGGTGCAGGAACGGCTTCCACCCGCCCCGCCCTCCGGTCCGCCACGCAGCCAGCAGGTCGCCGACCCCGGCACCGTTACGGGCCTGGTGGGCATAGAACGCGCTCACCGCGGCAAGCTTGCGGTTCACCGTCGAAGCCGTCACCTCGGCCGTCACGGACGGCAGCACCGCAATCTCGCCGGACCGCCCCGCAGGCGGCAACTGGAGCCAGACAACGAAATCGCCGATGTCCTCCAACCGGGCCTCACGCCAGTCGAGAGAACGGAAGCCGATAAAGGACCAGTAATCCTTTAGGTCGTGAGCATAGGCCTTGACCGTGTTCGGCGACCGGCCGATATCGGTGAGATAGGCCAGGAACCGGTCGACCGGGACGACCGGCACGTCGTCGTCCCCCAGCACGGTGAACGACCGGGCCCCCGAACCGGGAACCGTCACCGGATGCACGAGCATCGTCTCCTCCTTGAACTGCGTCATGGACAAGGCAGGAGATAGCCACGAAAAACCGTAATTCGGATACCGGAGACGGCTCGTGATCGACGTTAAGGACACGTCAGTTGAGGCTGGAGATAACTATCGAGTCCACCTTCTCAACCGTGCGGCTGCGCACCAAGGTCACCAAGGGTCACGGGTCCAAGCCGCCGCCCTGGCGATGGCCTTCAAGCTCATCGAGTCCGCGCAGCGCCGCTGGCGGATGGTCAACGCCCCGCACCTGGGTCGCGCTCGTCCGCGTCGGCGCGACCTTCGTCAACGGCAAGTTCGTCGAACGTCCAGGAGAGCCATCACCAGCCGCTGGCACCAGCTCACCGAACGAGGCCGAAAAGGACATCCCGGAAGCCGCTTAAAGATCTTGATCCACGGGTCTTGACAAATTACTCCGGACCGTCGCCGGGCTCGAATACGGAAGCATCTCTAACCCTTCCCGGCTGCGGCCTTTTCGGCGCTGGCGGTGATAGCCTCAACGCTGCTGAGCGGTACCGCCCAGAAACCCGTCGCTTCGGTCCGCTGGTAAGTGTAGCTGGCGGGGATCTGCGCGAGAGGGCCATGGTAGGGCCGGGCGTGCAACCCGGCCGCGTTCCAGCAGCCCGCCGCACTGAAGATGACCTGCCCGTTCACGATGGGCGCGACCTGCAAGATGGGGCCGACGATCGAGTTAGCGGCGATGGTCCCCTCCCATACGGTCGCGAACAGATGCCCGTCGGTGGCCCACAGGCTGCCCGTGTCCGCGCTCATGTAATAAGGTCCGTGCGGTGGTCCCGTTATCTTTATCAGCCATGCTGCGTCCTGCTTCAGCGGCGACCCAGCCAAGGTTTTCACGTCGCGCAGGCGCATGGCGCTGTAATCGCCTCCGCTGGTGCGGACGTTGCGCCCGGTCAGGTTTCCGTAGGCGACCACGATCGATTGCCCTTGCCGGAGCGCAATTGTGAGCCGCTGTAGCAGGGGGGAGTTCCTGCATCCCGACGCCTGTGCCGCGGCCGTTCGCTGAGGAGCCGAGATCCAGGGCCTGGCCGCTGTCACCGCTCCGCCGGCGAGCACGACGGCGGCGATTGTGCCGATCACTGCATAACGCCGTCGCGCTGCCCGGCGTCGCTTGCGTTCATACCTGTCTCGGACGTTCGCCGGGTCGGCAGTATACCTGGTCAGGGCGTTGATGAGCTGGCGGGTGTCCACCTAGATCACTCCTTGGATGATTCCATGGCGGTGGGTTCGCGACCGGCCGTGAGCCTGAGTGTTGTGCGGGCGTGCGCAAGGTGCGACCGGACGGTGGCGGGCGCGCATCCGAGCGCCGTGGCGATCTGATCATCTGGTTCGTCGAGCACGTAGCGCATTACCACTGCCGCCTTCTGCTGGGGAGGGAGCTGATCGATGAGCCAGGTGATCTCGTCTCGCGCGATCACCGTGTCGGTTGTGTCAGTCAGAGGGCGGTCAAGTAGCTGCGTGTCACTGGTTGGCGTCGTTCGGCACCGCTGCTGGGCTCGGCGGTCCGATAGGTATGTCGTCACTACGATCCGGCGGACGTAGGCCACCGGATTCTCTGCAGCTGAGACCTTTCGCCAGTGCCGGGCGACCTTGACCAGGGCGTCGCTCAGCACGTCCTCGGCCAGGTACGGGTCACCGGCCAGCGAGCCGGCGAACCTGCCAAGTTCGGGCAACTGCCTGTCCAGGAACTCCTCGAAGGTCACCTGATGATCTCCCGTCGGACGGATCCCTCCATATAAGACGCAACGGGCCGGGACTCGTGTGGAGTCCCGGCCCGAAAATGCGATCAGCCTGAAATCAGGCCGTCAACAGTCACCAGCGTAAGCCCTGGGGTGTACTTGACGATGGTCCGCATCGACGAGAAGAAGACCGTGAGGGAGCAGGGATTGCCGGACGCGTAGACATTCGACGGGCAGCTTGAGAGGGGGTTGCCCATGGCCTGGATCATGCCTGCCGCCCTGACCTCGCCGGACGACGCACCGGTGAGGGTAATGACCGGTCCTCCGCTGTCGCCTGCCATCACCGCTATGTTGCTGCTTGACTGCTGGACTGCCTCGATCGTGTCGAATGAGCCGTCCTGGTCCATGATGGAGACGGTTTCTGCGGTGACCTCGATGTCGCAGTGGTCGCCGGAATTCCCGCCTTCGGTGCAGACCAGGTCGTTTACTCCGACGTCCCCGAAATCTTCCACCGGCGCTGTGTTAGCCGAGTTCCATGCTCCCGAGAACATGAGCGAGTAACCCCCGCCGGTGAGGATCGCTGCCGCCCCGGCCTCCGACGAGGTAAGCTCCACGGTGGTGCCGTACTGCTGATCAGCGGGGACCTGCGAGTAAATGGGTGAAGCATCAGCGTCTACCCAATCGTTCCCGCCCTCCAGGGGGCAGTGCCGTGCAGTCGTCGTATAGGGGACGTCGTTGAGCGCGACGGCGAACCCACTGGAACAGATTTCGTTCACTCCGTTATCAGCTGCCATCATGCCGCCGGCGTTGAACGGCGCCGTATCCGAATCCCTGCCTGACGCTAGGGTGACCGACATGCCCGGCTCGATCTGGACGGGAACACCCGAGACAACCGTTGTCAGTGCCCGAACCTGCGCCGCGCGTCGGCTGGCCGACAGCCCGGTGTAGGTCCCCTTGACCGTGATTCCGGAATAACCCGGGGAGACGCCGACAATGGCCGAGATGTTGAACCCTGCCCAGTCCCCCTCTGCGTACTGCTCCCAGATGGCCGCTGTCGCCGCGTTGATCTGCTGCAGGCTGAAGGTGCGTTGCTGAATGCTCACCTGAATCCCGCGGCTGATTCCTTGGTTCAGGACCGCTGACAGGAACGGCGTCTGCGCTCCGTACCACATCAAGACCATGGACTTGTCGCGAAGATCATCGATGGAACCGACGTAACCGCTGTCCGCGAAGCCAGGCTGAGTGAACATCCACGCCCGGAACGCTTCCAGCGCGTTCTGGTTCTCGATCTCGTCAATACCGACTGACTTGACGAACTGCCGGATAACCGGGTTATTGGTCAGCGAACCCGCGGGGCTCGAGTCTGCGTTCGACACCTGCCGAGCAGTGACGCCGAGAGTGGCAGCCGATGCTGGAACGATGGCGGTGGCCAAGCTCACCAGGATGCTTATGAGCACCAAGAGTAGCCTGTGAGGGCGCGGCCAGGCGCCTGCGGGTGATGATTCAGGTTTCTCACTCCGTTAAACCGTCACCTGAGGACTGCCTTGGCCGCGCCCGGTTCTTCATCATGGCTTACCGATTGCCTCCGCCGCCACCTGCCTGTCGGGATCGCGCCTGATCCGGTACCGTTCCAGCAGGTGCTGGAGGGGCTGCTGACCGATTCGCGCAGGCGACGGCGCGCTGGGATCAGGAGGTGCTGGCCGCGCATGGCTGCTGGACCTGCCCGCGGACGGGGCTGCGGGCGGCGCCGTCGGCGTCGATGCCGGACCGGCTGGCGAAGCTGCTGGACCCGGACGAGTTCGAGGCCGCGCTGACGGCGGCCGTGGCCGCTCTCGCGCTGGATCCCGCGGTCCCGGCCGCGTATGCCGCGCACCGTGCGGAGCAGCGGCACGAGCAGGCGGAAATGCGGAAGAAGCGGAAGCCGCCGGCCGCGGAGGCGTTCCGGGAGGAACGCCAGGACGGCTGGTTCCGGCCGCACCCGGCCCACCCGTGGCTGGACCCCGCCGCCTGCGGGGATCCCGGGCACGTTCCCGCGCGCCAGGGCGTCGCCGGTGCGGCAAGATGGCTCCATGACGGACTTGCGGGCGCGCCTGGCGGCGGCGCGGCTGTACCTGTGCACCGACGGGCGGCGGGCGCAGGGGGACCTGGTCGCGTTCCTCGACGCGGTGCTAGCCGGCGGGGTGGACATCGTCCAGCTGCGGGAGAAAGGCCTGGAGGCGGGCGAGGAACTGGCTTTGCTTTCGGTGTTCGCCGACTGCTGCGTGCGGCACGGTACGTTGCTCGCGGTCAACGACCGGGCGGATGTCGCTTTGGCGGCGGGGGCGGACGTGCTGCACCTGGGACAAGACGACCTGCCCGTGCCGGTGGCGCGGCAGATCCTGGGGCCGGGGCCGTTGATCGGGCGCAGCAGCCACAGTCCTGCGCAGTCTTCGGTGGCAGCGGCCGAGGAGGGGGTGGACTACTTCTGCGCCGGGCCGGTGTGGACGACGCCGACAAAGCCGGGGCGGCCCGCTACCGGGCTTGACCTGTTGTCCTACGTGGCGTCTTCGGGTGTTTCACGGCCGTGGTTCGCGATCGGCGGGATCAGCCTGGACCGGCTGGACGCGGTGCTCGACGCGGGGGCGACCCGGGTCGTCGTGGTCCGCGCGATCACCGAGGCCGCGGACCCGGGAGCGGCGGCGGCGGCGTTCGCGTCGCGGCTGCGCGGCTGACGCCGCGAGGCGCCGAACGACCTCGGCGCGGTCGGCTATTGCCGCCGGGTCCCGCCAGGCTGTAGCGTCATCGTCGGCCGACGGGGGTAAACCGGCCGATTTCAGGTGCTTTTCCGACGGGAGCGGGGACTCCGGGCGCAGGCGAGGGCCAGGCGTCGCGGCAGCGGAGAACGACGCGGAATGGGTGAACGATATCTCGGAGACCACGGATTGCCATGATCATAGTGCTGGCCGCTGAACAAGCGGTGTGGCGCTAGGCGTCGCGCAAGCGCAGGACCATCGCGCCGAGCAGGAGGGCGCCGGCCGCCCAGAGGGCCACGACGCCGAGGCCCTGCCAGGGGGTGAGCGGCAGCGACTTCACGTTCACCGTGGTCCAGGCGTCGAGGCCGGCGCTCAGCGGGCCAATCTGGTCCAGGCGGCGGGACCAGACCTGGTCTCCGATCAGCGCCGAGGCGAGCGGGAACAGGTACAGCAGGGCGAGGACGGCCCCGATGGCGATGGCTGACTCGCGAATCGCGGTGGCCAGGCCGAGCGCGAACAGCGCGACCAGCGCGAGGTACGCGACCGCGCCGACGGCGGCGCGCAGGTCCGAGCCGTTGGCCAGCGAGAGCAGCTGGTAGCCGTTCGCGACCGTCATGCCGTGGCCGGGCAGGATCAGCCGCCCGGCGAGCACCGAACCCAGGACGGCGACTACCCCGGCCGCGAGCACGCAGCCGGCCAGCACGGCCGCCTTGGCGCCGAGCACCGTCAGCCGGCGCGGCATCGCGGTCAGGGTGACGCGGATCATCCCCGTGCTGTACTCGCCGCCGACCGCCAGCACCGCAAGCACGGCCACCACCGCCTGGCCGACGTCGATCCCGGTGAGGCTGATCCTGGCCGGGTCGGCGCCGGTCTGGGCCAGCGTGCACGCGCCGGGCTGGCACCTGAAGGCCGCCGCCGCGGCCGCGCCCACCGCGATCGTGACCGCGGCCCCGCCGAGCAGCAGCCAGCACGTGCTGGCCAGCGTCCGCAGCTTGGTCCATTCCGCGTGCACCGCGTCCCGCAGGTCCGCGCCCGCCGCGCGCACGGCATGGCCGGGCTTGTCGAGGACCGCGGCGGCGGCCGGGGCCGCCGTCACGCGTCCCTCCGGCGCAGCAGGTAGGCCGCCGCGGCCAGCGCGAGGACGGCCCATGCGCACAGCACCGCGAAGCCGCTCCACTCCGCCAGCGGGAAGTACCCGTCCACTGGCGAGTAGGTGGCAGTGACCTGCGAGTACGCCGGATAGGGCTGCTGGATGGCGAAGCCCGCCGCCGGCGTGATCCGCAGCAGCCACTCCCCCACGGTGGCCGGCGCGATCCGGGTCACCGACGCGACGTACGGGAGGACGATCGCCACGATGACGATGGCGACCGCCCCCACGCCGCGACGCAGCACCGTGCCGACGGCGAGCGTGAGGATGGCGGCCACGGCGAGCAGCAAACCAGTGCCGATGATCACGCGCACCTCGGTCGGCGTCGACGCCGGCCACTGGTAGTAGTCGCGGTGGCGGACGATCGCCCCGCCGACGACTACCGCGGCGGTGGCGCCTATCACCCCCGCCACGAACGCGACCGCGCCGATGACGATCGCCTTAGCCGCCAGCACCCGGCCGCGCCGCGGGCTCGCGGCCAGCGTGGTGCGGATCAGGCCGCGCCGGTACTCGCCGGTGATGAACATCGTGGCGACCACGGCGACGGCGATCAGCGCCATGAAGGTGCCGAGCAGGTAGTCGGTGAGGGTGACGGCGGGACCAAGCTGCGAGGTGCGCTCGTACGGCCGGGGCGCGATGTCGCCGGCCCCGGTCACCGTGAACTGCCCGCCGGCCCGGTGATACTCCCCGATTCCGGCCTGGACCGCCCCGACGTAGTCGCCGCGCCACGGGAGCGAGGACGTGGACAGCGTGACGTGATCGAAGACCGCGGTGACCTCGGTGGGGCCGACGTCTACCATGCTCCCTCCGGCGAACGCCGCCGAGGCCTTGGTCTCGTCAGGGGAGGTGGCGAACAGCCCGGCTTGCACCGTGGCCGGCAGCCCCGGCAGCGTGACGCTCCCGACCTCGGTCCAGTGGGTGCCGTCCGCCGAGTCGTAGCCCGTGACCACGTCGCCGGCCCGGGTCAGTCGCAGCCAGCGCGGGTTCGCCGGGCCGACGGCGCCGGGCTGGCCAGGGGTGTCCCCTGTGTAGTTCCACTGCATGCGCACCCCGTGCCCGGCGGCGACCATCATCGCCGCGTACGCGGACCCCTGGCTGAGGCTGGGCGTGATGAGGATGCCGGCCTTGGCCCACGGCTCGAGGCCGGGCTGCGTCAGGCCCAGGCCAGAACCTGCGCCAGAGCCCGGAGCCGAACTCGGGCCTGGCCCCATCTGGTTGGGCCCGGGGAGAAGGCCGGTCATCGAGGTGAGGCGGACGGTGATGCTGCCGTCGCCTGCCAGCGGCTGGTGCACGAACATATACCTGTCGATCACGAGCTCGCCGCCCGGCCCGGCCGGAGGCAGGGGGGCCATGCAGGCCTCGCCGTACAGCCACTTGCCGTTGTTGACCGCGCAGGAGACCGTGGTGACCGAACCGTAGAGCACCCCGATCCCGCCCGTCACGCCGATCGCGATGATCACGGCGATGAGCCAGCCGCGGACGGTGCGGAACTTGGTCCACTCCGCGTGCACCAGCTGCGCGAACCCGTCCCGGCCAGGTGTCAGCTCCGAACGGTAGGGCGTGACCGTGGTCATGACGCCGACCCCCCAGCACCCCCCGGCCGAAATTCGGCCGAATCCCTGGTCAGCTCCATGTACGCCGCCTCCAGGGTCGCACGGTGGGCGTGCACCTCGGCGAACGGGACGCCGGCCTCGGTGAGCGCCGCGACGATCTTCTCGGCGGGCAGGCCGGAGACCGTGAGCAGGTCTGTCCCGGTGACGGCGACCGTCGCCCCCGCGTGGGCCAGGACGGTCGTCGCCTGCGTCCGTGCGGTGGTGCGCAGCTCCACCCGGTCCCCTGAGGCGGCCTGGATGAGGGACGCCACGCTGGTGTCCGCGATGACCCGGCCGCGGCCGATCACGACCAGGTGGTCGGCGGCGTCCTCCAGTTCGCTCATCAGGTGGCTGGAGACGAGCACGGCGCGGCCTTGCGCCGCTAGCTGGCGCAGGAACCCGCGCATCCAGACGATGCCCTCTGGGTCCATGCCGTTGAACGGCTCGTCCATCATCAGGATCGGCGGGTCGCCGAGCAGCGCGGCGGCGATGCCGAGCCGCTGCCGCATGCCGAGGGAATATCCGCCCGCCTTGCGCCTGGCGACGGAGGTCAGCCCCGCATCCGCGATCACCCGATCGACCCGGCTCGCGCCCAGGCCCTGGGAATGCGCCAGCCACAGCAGGTGGTTGCGGGCGCGGCGGCTCGGCTGCAGCGCCCCGGCGTCGAGCAGCGCGCCGACCTGGCCGAGCGGGCGCCGCAGCGTGCGGTACGGCCGGCCGCCGATGAGCGCGGTGCCCTCGTCGGCCGCGTCCAGGCCGAGGATGATGCGCATGGTGGTGGACTTGCCGGCGCCGTTGGGCCCGACGAAGCCGGTGACCTGGCCGGGCGCCACGGTGAACGTCGTCCCGTCCAGCGCCTGCGCGGACCCGAACCGCTTGCGCAGCCCGTCGACTTCGATCGTTGCTTCCATAGTCCGCAACGCTAGGGTCCGCGCCGGGTTGCGGTCATCACTCCGGGGAGCGGTCTTCACCAGTACTGTCCCGGTGGCACCGAACGGGCCCGTGGTCCCCCTCAGGAGCTACGTGCTGATGCCAGGTTCGGGTGACGCGGCCGGGCTGTCCAGCGGGGACAATGAATGCATGGGTCCGCGGCGGCTCACGCCGATCATGTCCGCCCGCTACGCGCCAGCGCTGGCCGGCGGGGTGCTCGCGCTGGCCGCCGTCGGCCAGGCGATCGGGCAGGCCATCACGCTCGGCCAGGGCCAGCCCGCCCAGGCTGTCCTGTACGCCATGCTGCTGTGCCTGCTCGCGCTGCTGTGCACGGTCCCGCTGATCTTCCTGCGGCCGGTCGCGGCGGCCGCCGCGATCACCGCGGCCAGCGTGCTCGCGCTGGCCGGGTTCGGCGAGCTGACTGCCGCGGGGGTGATCGCTGAGGTCATCGCGGTCTACCGGCTGGCCGGGGGGACGGACGCGCTGACCCGGTCGGGTGACGTCGAGCGCGCGCAGTACCTGGCCATGACGCTCGCCGCGCCGTTCCTCGTGCTGGCGCTCGCCAGCCACGGGAGCGCGGCCGCCGTGCTGCTCGCGGCGCTCGTTCCGGCGGCGGCGGGGACCGGGATCGCGGTGCGGGCACGGCGTGCGGCCCGCGTGCAGCACGCCGCGGCCGAGGTGCTCGCCGAGACGCTGACCGAGCACACCGCGCGCGGCGAGCGCGCCCGCATCGCCCGCCAGCTGCACGACGTGGTGGCGCACCACATCTCGATGATCGCGGTGCAGGCCGAGACGGCGCGGCTGACCACACCGGGACTGCCTGCCGCGGGCGCGCAGCGGTTCATGCAGATCGGCGACACCGCGCGGGCCGGGCTGACCGAGATGCGGCGGCTGCTCAGCGTGCTGCGCGAGGACGCCGACGCGACGGTCGCCGACCGTCATCCGCAGCCTGGCCTGCCGCAGCTCACCGAGCTGATCGACGGGGCGCGGACGGCGTCGGCGGCCAGCACGCGGCTGATCGTGTCTGGCCCGGTCACGGAGTTCGACCCCGGCGTCGAGCTGGCCGCCTACCGGATCGTGCAGGAGGCGCTCAGCAACGCCCGGCGGCACGCGCCCGGCGCCGCCGTGGACGTGGAGGTGCGCTACGCCGACGACACGCTGCGCCTGAGAATTCGCGACAACGGCCCGGGGCCCGCAGACGCCGGGGACCTTCCGCAGTCAGCCGCCGAAGGCGGCCATGGGCTGCTCGGCATGCGCGAGCGGGTCGCCACCGTCGGCGGGACGCTGCGCACCGGCGCGGCGCCAGGCGGCGGGTTCTTCGTCGAGGCGGTTCTGCCGGCGAAACCGGAGGTCTCATGATCGGCATCGTGGTCGCCGACGACCACGAGGTCGTGCGGGCCGGGTTCGCCGCGCTGCTGGACACCCAGCCGGACTTCACCGTGCTCGGCACCGCGGCCGACGGCGCGGCGGCGGTGCGAGCCTGCCGGGAGGTCCGGCCCGACGTCGTGCTGATGGACGTCCGGATGCCGGGCACCGACGGGATCGAGGCGACCCGCCAGCTCTGCGCCGACGGCGAGACGTCGCCGCGCGTGCTGATCCTGACCACGTTCGACCTCGACGAGTACGTCTTCGACGCGCTGCGGGCGGGCGCCAGCGGGTTCCTGCTCAAGGACGTCACCGCCGAGCGGCTGTTCGAGGCGGTCCGCGTGGTGGCGGCCGGCGACGCGCTGCTCGCCCCGGCGGTCACCCGCCGGCTGATCGCCGAATTCGCCAGGATCCGCCCGGAGGCCGGCGCGCCAGCGCCGCCCGCGGCGCTGTCCGCGCTCACGCCGCGCGAGACCGAGGTGCTCCGGCTGGTCGCGGCGGGCCTATCGAACACGGAGATCGCCGGCCAGCTCGTGGTGACCGAGGAGACGGTCAAGACCCACGTCAGCCGGGTGCTCGCCAAGCTCGGCCTGCGCGACCGAACCCAGGCGGTGGTGCTCGCCTACGAGTCGGGTCTGGTCGTGCCCGCCCGCGAGCGCGGCTGAGCCGGAGCACCGGCACTCGCAGCCGCATCACCTTTCTCAGCGTCGTTCCATGATCACGAAGACATCGGCGGCCTGGGCCGGGGGCAGCTGGCGGGGGTGCCACTTGTGGCGACTCGCAGGGGCCGCCGTATCGCGGGCCTTATGCGGATGCGGACCTGGCGATGTTTTCCAGCTTGTCGTAGTGCCGTTTCCAGGCGGCGGCATCGGCGTGTGGCGGCATGTTGCTGACGCCCTCGCGCAGGCCGACAGCACCGTCGATCGTCTCCCTGATGATGTCCGCATGTCCGGCGTGCCGCGCGGTCTCCTGGATCGTGTGGACGAGCAGGGTGTGCAGCGTCGGGTGCCTGCGGTGTTCCGGCCACCACGGCACGGTGCCGCGCGCATCCAGTGGCAGCTCCTGGATCGTGGCGTCCGAGTGCGCCCACACCCGGCGGTAGAAGTCCGATACCTGCTCGCGTGACTCGGCCTCGGTGGCGTACATGTCGCCGCCAAGCTCAGCGTCGTCGTCCTCGTGCCAGTCCAGGTCGTCCTGGCCGGGGAACGGCCGGTCAAGCACCTGGCCGAAGTACACGCAATCCACCGCCGCGCAGTGCTTGACCAGCCCGAGGAGGTTGGTGCCGGTCGGCGTCACCGGCCGCCGGATGTCGTAGTCGCCAAGCCCGTCGAGCTTCCAGAGCAGCACCCCGCGCACGTTCCGCAGGTAGCGGTGCAACGTCTGCTTTTCATCAGCCTCATCCACGGCTGCCAGTCTTGCCCAGGCACAGCAGCTTGTCCAACGGATTCGGGCGGGCACGCTCTTGGTCCGGAACGTGGCGAGCACATCGGGAGTCGGTGCGTCCGCTGGGACCGTGCCGGTCAGCCTGGGCCAGCGTCGATCACGGCCCGGACTCCGGCCTCGGTAGGCTGCAGGCCGAAGAACGTGACCGCCCAGGTCAGGCCCGCCCGCTCCCACGGCCCGAGGTCGGTGTCCGGGGGAAGCTCCGTTATCAGGTCGAACGGGCCGCTGGCATCCGGGCGGGCCTGGCGGATCTCGGCGGCCAGTTCCGTCAGCGCTCCCGGGCCGGGCAGGCCGATGGGGAAAAGGCCGTCCCAGCGCAGCGCCCGGCGCACCGGCCGCCGGTGCGGCCACTCGCCGGCTATCCACACCGGGGGCCTGGGCCGCTGCACCGGCACCGGCTCGAACTCCCCGGCCCAGTACCTGGCCAGGGCGTCCAGGCCCTGATCGAGCAGGCGGGCACGCTCGCGCGGGTCGGTCACCTCCCCGAACGGCTCAAGCTCGTTGTTCCGCGTGCTGCCGAGCCCGGCCCCGAAAATGAGCCGGCCGGAGCTGAGCAGGTCCAGCGTGGCCGTCTCCCTGGCCACCTTGTGCACCCGGCGCCGGGAAAGCGGGGTGACAAGCGCGCCGATCCGCACCCGGGACGTGGCGCAGGCCACCGCGGCCAGGGCCACCCACGGATCGGCCACGGCCCGCACCGGCGCACGGTAGGCGATGTGATCCCAGACGAAGAAGCCGTCCCAGCCCCGCTCCTCGGCCCGGGCGGCCAGGCGGGCGACCGCTCGCGGGTCGGCCAGCTCACCGAACAGCCCGACATCGATCGCGCGCTTCACGATGCCGATCGTAACCGTCCCCGACGACGAAGGGCGTCTTCAGGTTTCCCAGTGACGCTGGGCAGGCGCCACGGCTCGTTCTGGATAATCGTCTTGATCTTTCTCCGGCAACAGGGGGTCAGTCGCCGAGCTCGGTGCGGCGGCGGGCGACGAAGTCGTCGAGCTCGGCGCGGATCGCGTCGTCGAGCGGGGGCGGCTGGTACTGCGCCAGCGTCTTGGCGCAGATTTCGGTTGCCCGTGCGGTGGCGTCCTTGGCGCCCAGCCTGACCCACCGTTCGTAGTTGGCGGTGGAGGACAGCAGCGGGCGGTAGAAGCAGTCCCTGAACCGCTCCATGGTGTGCGCCGCGCCAAGGAAGTGCCCGCCGTGGCCGACCTCCTGGTGCGCGCCGAAGGCCAGCGACTCCTCGTCGATCTCCAGCGGGGTGAACTCGACCCGCAGCATGCGCAGCAGCTCCACGTCGATGATGAACTTCTCGTAGCAGCTGACCAGGCCGCCCTCGAGCCAGCCGGCCGCGTGCATGACGAAGTTCGTGCCGGCCAGGAACGTGGGCAGCAGCGTCATCAGCGCCTCGTAGGCCGCCTGCGCGTCCGCGGTCTGGCTGGCGTTGAGCCCGCCGCCGGTGCGGAACGGGAGCCCGAAGTGCCTGGCGAGCTGGCCCGTGATCAGCAGCCCGATGGCCGATTCTGGGGTGCCGAAGCTGGGCGAGCCGGACTGCATGTCGATGTTGGACAGGAACGACCCGAAGATCACCGGGCAGCCCGGCCTGATCAGCTGGGCGAGCGCGATCCCGGTGAGGGCCTCGGCGAGCTGCTGCACGATCGCGGCCGGGATCGACACCGGCGACATCGCGCCCATGAGCAGGAACGGGGTCAGCACCACCGCCTGGTTGGCGGCGCAGTACTCGAACTGGGCGTCGAGCATCCGGTCGTCCCAGCGCAGCGGCGAGTTGCAGTTGATCAGCGAGATCGTGGCCGGGGTCTGCTCGATGGACGCGCGGCCGCGGTCGGCGCCCTGTCCGTTGCCGAACAGGATCTCCGTCATGCGGATGGTGTCGGCGGCGTTCGGGCCGGAGACCACGTTGCCCATGAAGATCTTGTCGGTGAGCGTCGCCAGCGCGTAGATCATGTCCAGGTGCCTGGAGTCCAGCGGGGCGTCGTTCGGCTCGCAGATCACGCCGCCGGCGGAGTCGAGCTGGCCGAACGACTGGGACAGCATGCACAGCCGGCGGAAGTCGTCCAGGGTGGCGTCCCTCCTGACCTCGCCTTCCCTGATGAACGGGGACCCGTACACCGCGCTGAACACCATCTGGTCGCCGCCGATGTGCACGGTGTTCGCCGGGTTGCGGGCCTGCACGTCGAACTCTTTGGGCGCCTTGGCGACCTGCTCGAGAATCCATTCGGGGTCGAAGAAGACCACGTCGCCGTCGGTCCGCTGGCCCGCCGTGCGGAACAGCTCGACCGCTTCCGGCTTGGCGAACTGCACGCCGATCTCCGTGACGATGCGGCGCCAGCCCTTCTCCAGGACGGCGATCGCGTCCGGCGACAAGATCTCGTAGCGCGGCATGGTGTTGCGGAACATGGCCACCTCGTTCCCGCCGGTGCTGCATTAGCCGTCGGCCGGGGCCCCAGTCGTGCCCCTGCACAAATGTTGACCCAGGCACGGACCTTCCGTAACATCACATCGTAGAACGGAGTTCCGTAACATGGAACTCATGGCCGCAGGACACCAGATGCACGCAAGGACCACCACCGCCAGCCCTGGCGCCCCGACCGGGACGCAGGCCGTCGACCGGGCCGCCCGGCTGGTCTCGGAAGTGGTGGCCGCCCCCGACTCGGTGACGTTCACCGAGCTGGCCGCCGCGACCGGGCTGGCCAAGAGCACCACCTCCCGGCTGCTGCTCGCGCTTGAGCGCAACGGCCTGGTCCGGCGGGACGACGACGGCAGGTTCTCCCCCGGCGAGATGTTCGTGCGGTACGCCTGGCGCGGCGGCGCGGAGGCGGGCCTGGTCGAGGTGGCGCGCCCGTTCCTCGACCGGCTCGGCTCGGTGACGGGTGAGACGGTCAACCTGGGCGTGGCCCGCGACGGCGTGGTGGAGCAGATCGCCCAGGTGGACGCCAAGTACCTGATCGGCGGAACCAACTGGGTGGGCCGGCCGGTCCCCCTGCACTGCGCGGCGCTCGGCAAGGTGCTGCTCGCCTACGGCGCCGCCTCCCTGCCGCCGGGCCGGCTGGCGGCCCGCACGCCCCGGACGATCACCAGCCGCGGCGCGCTTTTGGATGACCTGCGCTTCGTGCGGGACCGCGGCTACGCCGTCACCGACGAGGAACTCGAGCCCGGCCTGGTCGCGGTCGCCGCGCCGGTGCGGCGGGACGGCGGCGTGGTCGTGGCGGCGATGTCGGTGTCCGCGCCGTCCAGCCGCCTGTCCGCGGCCAAGGTCTCCTCGGTGGCGGAGGCGTGCGTGACGGCGGCCGGCGGCCTGTCCGCGGCCCTCGGGTACCGGGCCGGCGACCCGGCTCCTCCCGGCTAGGCCCGACCCTGCCCGATAGGCCCTGTCCGATAGGAAGGTGCGCCCGTGACCAAGGACGAGCTTCTCCAGCAGCTCTACGACTTCACGCTGGTCGGCAACGGGCCGGAGGTACTCCGCTTGACGTCGGCCGGTCTTGCGGATGGCATTGGCCCGGAGACCCTGCTGTACGAAGCGCTGATCCCGTCTCTTGAGGAGGTCGGGGCCCGGTTCGAGCGCGGCGACTTCTTCGTCCCTGAGATGCTCATCGCCGGCAAGGCGATGGCGGGGGCGCTGGAGATCCTCCGTCCGCTGCTCGCCGAGACCGGCGTCGCGGCGATCGGCACGGTCGTGATGGGCACGGTCAAGGGCGACGTGCACGACATCGGCAAGAACCTGGTGAACATCATGTTCGAGGGGGCCGGGTTCCAGGTCATCGACCTCGGCGTCCAGGTGGCGCCGGAGAAGTTCGTCGCGGCCGTGCAGGAGCACCGGCCGGACATCGTCGGCTTCTCGGCGTTCCTGACCACGACGATGCCGATGTTCAAGGCGAACATCAACGCGCTGACCAAGGCCGGGCTGCGCGACCAGGTGATCGTGATGGTGGGCGGTGCCCCGGTGACGCAGGAGTACGCCGACGTGGTCGGCGCGGACGGCTACGCGGCCGACGCCTCGGCCGCCGTCGTCCGGGCCAAGGAACTGCTCGCCATGCGCCGCGCCGCGGCGCTCGCGTAGGACGGGGTCATTGTCCATGGAGACGGTGCTGCGGTCGGCGTCGCGCGAGGTCGTCATCGGTCCTGAACGGCCGTTCTGCATCATCGGGGAGCGGATCAACCCGACCGGGCGTCGCATCTTTCAAGAGGAACTGCGCCGCGGGGACCTGTCCCGGATCTCGACCGACGTTGCTGCGCAGGTGGCCGGCGGCGCGATGGTGCTCGACGTCAACATGGGCGCGCCGCTGGCCGACGAGGCCGAGCTGATGGTCGCCGCGGTCACGCTGATTCAGGGCCTGACCGACCTGCCGCTGTGCCTGGACTCCTCGATCGTCTCGGTCCTTGAGGCGGGGCTGGCCGCCTACCAGGGCAAGGCGCTTGTGAACTCGGTCACCGCCGAAGACGACCGGCTGGCGGCCATCCTGCCGCTGGTCAAGCGGCACGGCGCGGCGGTCATCGCGCTGCCCAACGACGAGGAGGAGATCCCGGCGGACCCTGTGCGCCGGCTGGAGCTCGCCCGCAAGATCATCTCTGTCGCGACCGGGCGGTACGGCATCCCGATCGAGGACATCGTGATCGACCCGCTGGCCATGCCGATCGGCGCGGACACCTCGCTGGTCGCCCGGACGCTGGACACGCTGGAACTGCTGCGCGCCGAGTTCGGGGTGAACACGACTTTGGGGGCGTCCAACGTCTCGTTCGGCATGCCGGAACGGGAGGCGCTCGGGGCGGCGTTCTTGCCGATGGCCATCCGCTGCGGGCTGACCAGCGCGATCATGGACGCCCGGGCGCCGCGGATCGTCCGCTCGGTGCAGGCGGCCGACCTGCTGCTCGACCGCGACCCGTGGGGCGCGGCCTGGATCGCCGCCCATCGCGCTTCGCAGGCGACCGCGGCCACCGCGGCCACTCGGGCCATGCCGTGACGACAGCCCAGGCGCCGGACGCTCAGCTGGCTGGCGGCGCGGGGCCGCCCCGGGTGGACCTGCTCTTCGAGCCGGGCGGGCGGCGGGTCCGGGTGCCCGCCGGGGTCACCGTGTTCGACGCGGCGAGCTGGAACGGCATCGCCATCGACTCCACCTGCGGCGGGCACGGCACCTGCAAGAAGTGTCGCGTGCGGATTGCCGAGGGCGCTCCCGCGCCGTCAGCGGTGGACAGCCGCGCGTTCTCCCCGGACGAGCTGCGTCTTGGGTGGCGGCTGGCCTGCCGGGCTCTGGCGTCGTCGGATGCCGCTGTCGAGGTGCCGCCGCTGGTCACCCGGCCGAAGGCGGCCACCGTCGGGGTGGGCCGCCGCGTCATCTTGCGGCCCGCGGTGCAAAAGCGGTACCTGGAACTGCGCGAGCCGTCCCTGGCCGACCAGCGCAGCGACCTGGAACGGGTCCTGGACGCGCTCGATGACCTGGAACTGCGGGCCGACCTGCACGCGGTCCTGGCGGCACGGCGCGTGCTGCGCGCCGCGGACTGCAAGGTTACCGCGGTGGTCGTGGACGACGTCCTGATCGACGTGCAGCCCGGGGACACGACCGCGCTGGCCTACGGGATCGCGTTCGACCTGGGCACCACGACCGTGGTGGCCACCCTGCTTGACCTGTCCACGGGGACGCCCGTCGCCGTGGCCTCGGCGCTGAACGCCCAGCAGCCGTTCGGCGCGGACGTGATCACCCGGATCAGCGCGGCGATGCTGGACCCGTCGGCGCTCGGCCGGCTTCGCGCACTCGCCGAGCAGACGCTGGCCGGGCTGACCGCCGAGGTGTGCGCTTCTGCCGAAGTCGATCCGGCCCACGTGTACGAGATCGCGCTGGCCGGCAACGCCACCATGACGCACATCGCGCTCGGCATCGACCCTGAGCCGCTCGGGGTGGCGCCGTTCATCCTGGCCGCCCGGCTGCTGCCCGAGGTGCTCGCCGCCGACCTGGGGCTGGCCGTGCACCCGCGGGCCCGGGCGGTCGTGTTCCCCGCGTTCGGCGCGTACGTGGGCGGTGACATCACCGCGGGCCTGCTCGCCTCGGGCATGGACCGGGACGCGCGGACCCGGCTGTTCATCGACATCGGCACCAACTGCGAGATCGTGCTCGGCAACCGGGACTGGCTGCTTGCCACCGCGGCGCCGGCCGGCCCCGCCTTCGAGGGCGCGGCGATCCGCTGCGGGATGCGCGCCGCGTCCGGCGCGATCGAGGGTGTCACGATGGCGCCGGACGGGCTTTCGCTGTCGGTCATCGGGGAGGCTCCGCCCGCGGGCCTTTGCGGGTCCGGGCTCGTGGACGCGGTGACCGGGCTGCTCCGGCTCGGGCTGCTCGACTCCTCTGGCCGGTTCGTGGCGGAGTCCGCGGCCGCCGCTCTGGCCCCCGGCCTGGCTGGCCGGCTGACGACGCTGGGCGCGGAGCGCGTGTTCGTGCTGCACTGGCTCGGCGAGGAGGCGACGTGTCCCGGTCGGTGTACCTGACCCAGCGGGACGTGCGGGAACTGCAGTTCGCCAAGGCGGCCATCGCCACCGGCTGGCGCATCCTGCTCGAGGAGGCGGGCCTGGCTGCCGGGGACATCCAGCAGGTCCTGCTGGCCGGGTCGTTCGGCATCTACCTGTCCCCCGCCAACGCGGTCCGGCTCGGCCTGGTGCCGGACGTCCCTTTGCTGCGGATCGTCAGCGCCGGGAACGTGGCGGGCGAGGGGGCGAAGATGGCGCTGCTTTCGGTCCGGGAGCGGGCCGCCGGCCTGGCGCTGCTTGAGGAGGTGAGGTATGTCGAGCTCTCCGACCGCGCCGACTTCAACGACCGCTTCGTCGACCAGCTGCCATTCCCGGGGGGTTAAGGGGGTCGTCCCCCCTGGCCAGCAGAGCCAGCCGGTTGAAATCATCGCCTGTGGGGCGCTGGCCGGGCACATCCGCGACATCGTGGCGCGCCGCGGCTGGCCGGTCGCGGTACGGCCGCTGCCCGCCATCCTCCACAACCGTCCGCAGAAAATACCAATCCTGGCCGAACGAGCCGTGGTATCAGCCCTGGGCTCGGGCGCCGTGGTCGCGCTGGCCTACGCCGACTGCGGCAGCTACGGCGCGCTCGACGAGCTGTGCGCGAGGTACGGCGTGCGCAGGCTGCCCGGGCTGCACTGTTACGACGTGTTCGCGGGGAGCCTGCGGATCGAGGCGATGTTCGAGGCGGAGCCAGGCACGTACGTGCTCACCGACTACCTGCTGCGCAGCTTCGACCGGTCGGTGCTGGCCGAGCTTGGCTTGGACAGGTACCCGGAGCTGTGGAACGACTACTTCGGGCACTACCGGCGGCTGGTCTGGCTGGCCCAGGAGCCCGATGCCAGGCTGCAGGCCGAGGCGGACCGGGTGGCCGCGATGTTCGGCCTGCCGCTGACCAGGGTCGACACCGGGACCGGCGCGCTTGAGGCCGCGCTCGCCGATCTGGTCGGGGAGGCGCCATGACTCTCCTGGATACCCTGCTGCGCGGCCCGCGTTTCGAGGTGATACCTGCAAAGGCCATCGAGCAGGCGGTCGCCGAGTGGGTGCCGGCCGGGATGACCGTGACCGTCACCGCCTCGCCGGTCAAGGGCCTGGAGCCGACGATCGAGCTGACCGAGCGGCTGCGGGCTCGCGGCTATGTCGTGGTGCCGCACCTGGCGGCCCGCTCGGTGGCCAGCGAGGCACACCTGGCCGAGATCGTGGGCAGGCTCAAGGCGTGCGGCGTGGACGACGTGTTCGTGCCGGGCGGTGACGCCTCGCACCCTGCCGGGCCGTTCGACGGCGCGCTGCCGCTGCTCGAGCGGCTGGCCGAGCTCGGCAGCCCGTTCAGCCGGATCGGAATCACCGGCTACCCGGAGAGCCATCCCAAGATCCACGACGACGTCACGATCCAGGCCATGTGGGACAAGCGAAGGCACGCAAGCTACATCGTGAGCAACGTCTGCTTCGACCCGGCCGCGCTGGCCCGGTGGATTCAGCGGATCAGGGCGCGCGGCGTGACCCTGCCGCTGTACGTGGGGCTGGCCGGCCCGGCCGGCCGGACCAGGCTGCTGCGGATGGCCGCGGTGGCGGGCGCGTCGGAGTCGGCCAGGTTCATCACCAGGCACCCGGGCTGGATCCTGCGCTTCTGGGTGCCCGGCGGGTACAGCCCGGACCGGCTGCTCGACCGGGCGTCCGCCGTGCTGACCGCGGCAGAGTCCGGGGTGGCCGGCCTGCACATCTTTACCTTCAACCAGCTCCAGCAGGCCGAGCAGTGGCGCCGCGCCGCGCTGGAGCACACAGGAATAGACAAAACTCGACTCGCGGGATGATCTCATGACTGATACCCAGCCCGGTTCTGCCAGCGCCGTCGTCATCGGCGCGGGCATAGTGGGCAACAGCCTCGTGCACCACCTGGCGCTGCTCGGCTGGCGTGACCTCGTCCTCGTGGACAAGGGGCCGATGCCGAACCCGGGCGGCTCGACCGGGCACGCGTCCAACTTCATCTTCCCGATCGAGTACTCGAAGATGATGTTCGAGCTGACAGAAGACAGCACGGCTCAGTACAAGGAGCTTGGCGTGTTCACCCAGAGCGGCGGCATCGAGGTGGCGCGAATCCCCGAGCGGATGATCGAGCTGCGCAGGCGCTGCTCCCAGGCCAAGGCCTGGGGCATCCCGGCCGAGGTGATCACGCCGGGCGAGGTGAACAAGCTTGTGCCGTATCTGGACGAGACCGTCATCCTCGGCGGCGGGTACTTTCCCACCGTGGGCGTGGTCGACTCGCTGCGGGCCGGGACGCTGATGCGGGAGGCGGCGCAGCGATCGGGCGCGCTGACCGTGCTGGCCGGCACCGAGGTGCTCGGCATCACGGTTTCCGATGGCAGGGTCCGGGGGGTCTCGACCTCCGCGGGCGAGATCGAGACCGAGAACGTGGTCATCTGCTGCGGCGTCTGGTCGCCGCGGATCGCCAGGATGGCCGGGTCCAGGCTGGCGCTGACCCCGGTCGTGCACCAGATGATCAGCGTCGGTCCTAT